>NZ_JBHVPD010000051.1:37076-62329 GCF_042887525.1 Kitasatospora sp. NPDC057936 | reverse complement strand
ACTTTCTGGTTGTTTTCTCCGGGGGGGGGCCGGCGGGGGGGTCCCGGGGGGGGGGGGGGGCGCGGGGGGGGGGGGGGCGGCGGGGGGGGGGGGGGGGGGGGGCGGGCCCGGGGCTCCCCCCCCCCCCACCACCGGTTTCCGGTTTTACATCCGTTCCAGCGTCCTACAGGAGGTCGGTCATGTTCCCCTGTGCAAGGTCCCGCAGCACCGGGATGGCGGGACTGAAGGCGTAGAGCGCGCCCTCGGTGCGGACGAACGAGTCGGCGGACAGGAGGGTGCTCCGCCCTGCGCGGTCGGCCGGGTTCCCGAAGCGGGCCCTGCTGACGTTGCCGGCGACCCGGTCCCCACCGACCGTACGCATGGGGAACCGCGTGTTGTTGATCCGCAGGTGCTGGAGGAACTCGAACTGCTCGACCAGATCGGACTGGTAGCAGATGAAGAGCAAGCCGCGCGGAGTGTCGGGCCCGTGTGACGGATCTGCGGACCGCGGGTCGAAAACAGGGCCGAACGGTATGCCTCGCCGGATGATACGACGGGGATCGCTCCCCGCGAATGAGGCGGCCGGATCCTTCTGTGGGAGGAACGACTGGTCGTCGCGCGGGCTGGTCTTCCGCAGGTGTGAGAACCGCGGAGTGCGCACACCGTTCGGGCCGTCGGCGTGGCCGAGGTCGTTGCCGAGCAGCTCTCCGGAGGCCGGAGGCACGTCGGCCCCGGGGCAACGGGCAATCGGCGTACCCGAAGGCCACCGCCCCACGAGTCGGGCCGCGAGCCACCCGTCATCGGCGGAGTCCGGCGCTGCGCCGCTGTGCTTCAGGGCCGCCAGTTGGGGCCCGAATTGGGCGTGCCACCCGGCGACGTCCTGGGCCAGCCGACGGATGACCTGGAACGAACCACCGATGCTCCATCGTGGGAGGGCCTCTGCGGGCTCGTCGACGCCGATGACGAACCTGCTCGCCGGCAGGATCCCGGTGCCGGGTTTGCCGAGGACGGTCTCGGGGTCGGCCGGGTCGGGCTCGTCGAATCCGCGCACACCGGGCTGGCTCACGCCGTCGGCGAAGCCGAAGTGGTCGTGACCCCTCAGTCCACCAGGAAGCGTTGCGCCGTCCTGCCGGAAGACCACCGTGGCCTCATGAGCGGCGATCAGCGATCCGTGCCGTGCGACCGCGGCAGCCAGTCTCCGGGGATCGTCGGAGGCCAAGGTCAGCACGGCATGGACAACCGGATTGCGGGCCGCTCCGAACTGCCAGTGCGCAGGGCTGCCGGCTCCGATGTCCCCGACTTGCCAAGCTCGTACGGCGGGCCCTTCACGGAACGCCTGGAAGGACGGCGGGCGACTGACCGCAGTCGGGAAGGGAGTCGCACCCGCCAGCAGGACCAGTCCGGGATAGGTGACGCTCAGGCCTGTCCAGTGCGCGGACAGGCCCGCAGGATCAGCGCCCTTCAGCTTCCGCCGCATCGCGCTGAACGCGGAGTTGTACTCGGCGACGGCCCTCGTCGTGGCGATCTCGGGCAGGATCACTTCCAGCCACCGGCGGGCCATCCCCGTGTCCTCGAAACCGATCATCAGAAGGCACTGATGGTCCTTGCGGAAGCCGGCGAGGATGTCCCCTTGGATGTCGTCGCTGCGGCGCAGCGGTAGATGGGTGGGGCTGTCCGACCCCGTGGTGTGTCCGTTCGTTCCCGGCATACTGGGGCTCCCCTGGGAGGGTGTGCTGGAAGGAGGTCAACCTGCCCGCAGCGGCCGGAGGGCCGTGATCGCAGCGGGATTTCGTGCGGCCGTGGTACGTCGGCCGGGTGTGTCCTCATTCCTAGACCAGTTGCGGGCTTCCTGCGGGGAGTGCGTGCCACAAGGCACGGTGCAGGCACGTCCGGACACCTCTGGACTACGGTCAGGCCCCCAGGCGGCCGGCCGGAACAGGCGGGACCGCGGCTGCCAGGAATCCCGCGATGTCCTCCAGGGAGCGGCCGGAGGTGATGAGGGGCAGTACCTGATGTGGCGTCACCATGTCGGCCAGCAGGTAGCACCGTCCCGGCGAGGCGTCTCCGTGGGCGCTGCTGGCCAGCACCGCGGCTGAGGGATTCGGCCAGTTCCTCGGGTCCTCCGGGTTGCCCGGAACCGCGATGATGATCGCCCACCACGAGCCGGCCGCGTCGCTGACGTACCGCTCCAGGCTGCCGATGGGGAGGACGTCGACGTTGGACAAGGGCTCATCGTCCGCGCTGTCTGTCGCCAGGGCCGGATAGGCCGTGTAGAGGGCCGCTCGATGTGCGAAGAGTGGCGGGGGCGCGTTGAAGGAGCGAAGGTCGCCGTCCAGCCATGCCAGGTAGAGCGGGTCCATGGCGGCCCGCCATGCGCCGAACACGTCGGCACCAGCCATGGCCTGGAATACGTTCTGGGCCTGCGCACCCAGTTTCGCCGCCCGGTCGGCGATCAGGCCTGGGCCGCACATTTGGACGAGTTCGGCGCAGATCGCCGATTCGGCGCGCATGCTGCACGTGGCCCGGACCCAGGCTGCCCCGCTGACTGCGTCGTCCCACGGTGCCCGTCGGCCGTCCGTGCGCAGAAGGGAACTCGTCTTGTCCACGGCCTGTTGGAGCAGCCCGGCGGTGTACGCGGTACCCGCCCCGAGGGCCTCAAGGACTCCACGCCATGGCGGGAGGGCGGATGCGAGGGGGTGCGGGGGGAGGCCGTTCAGGGCTGTGTGGGTCTGTGCGACGGCCACGCCCAACCGCTGGACCTGGTGCAGCCAGTACAGGGCGTCGGAGAGCACCGGTCCGCTCTGGTCCGTTTCCGCGGTGTCCCCGGTCGGGGGGCCGGCCCGCAGCAGCAGTGGCATTCTCCGCAAGATCCGGTGGTCCGCCTCGGCCTCCCCGTAACGGCCTCCGTTGTCGTGGTACATCTCCCCTTCTCCTTGGGGCACTGCGCAGTCAGGTGATCCGGCGTCCGAGCGCAGACCGATACGGGCACCGTGCCACCTGGCTACGGACGAGCTAGCCGGGCGGAGCGTCCGCGGCGGCGACCGCCTGTCCGTCCGGTCCGCCCTCGCCGTGGTAGTTGTGCCTGCGGGAGACCCGTGCCAGCTGGCGGAGGCGCAGGGCCAGCTCCAGTTCGAACCGGCTTCTCGGGTCCTCCAGGGCGGGTCCGAACATGCGCTCCAGCTTGCGGACCCGGTACCTGATCGTCTGCGGGTGGACACCGAGGACCTTGGCGGCGATGGTCGCTCCCCCGCCGATCAGCCACACCATCAAGGTTTCGCTCAGCTGGTCCTTCTGCCGGTTCGTCAGTGTGTCCATGACGCCGAGCTTCTGCTCCACGAGGTGGTTCGCCAGTGCCTCGTCCTGGAGCAGCAGGATCGTCGACAGGTGTTCCTCGACGTAGGCCACACGCGGCCCGGGGCCGCGCTTCGTGTGCTGGAAGGCCAGGAGACGGCGGGCCCACCGGAGCGATTCACCCGCCTCTGCCAGCTTGACCGACGGTCCCACGGCCGCCGTACGGCCGTTCAGCCAGCGTTGGAGATCGGCGGAGATCCTCTGGCCCGGATCGGGTATGAGGACACACAGTTCCCCCGGTGCGAGGAGCGTCATGATGCTGTTGGGTGTCGGCGGGCCCGGCAGCGTGCCGTCGACGGCGACCACGATCAGTTGGACCCGGGTGGGAAGAGCGGCCCAGCCGACGCTTCCGGCCAGTTCGTTGAGCGTCCTGCTCGGGACGATGGCTCTGCCGGTGAGGCCGTCGGCCAGGTGCCGGCGTGCCTGGGCCATCTGGACGACCGTGGCTCCCTTGTTGCCGGCATCCGTCCCGGGCCGAGGTTGCGGCTTTCCGCTCGCGTCGGGGTGCGCCGGTCCAACGGATTCGGCCATCTCGCCGAGAAGGGCCTGGAGTGCCTGCTCGACGCCCGCCCAGCGCTCCCCGGAGCGGGTGGCGGTGCCGTAGGCGCCTCGTTCATACCGGTCGGCGATCTCCACGATGTCCCGGAGGAACGACGCGGTCGTACGAATGAGCGAGCGGGAGGCGGCCTGCGGCGGCCTGCGGCGCTGCGCATCGGTGTCTTCCATGAGCTGGATCTGCCCCTTTCCCAGCCCTGCGGTTCCGGATGGGTTCGCTGTGCCACCGTGTGGATCAGGCGACGATCCTCAGGGCGAGCGCCGGACAGCGTCGCACGGCCCGGATCGCATCCGCACGCTGGGAGTCCTTCAGGGGCATTGTGGCCGCCTTCGGATAACCGTCAGGGCCGAGTTGGATGAGGTCCGGGAGCACGTCTGCGCACAGGCCGTGGGCCCGGCACAGCGTCCAGTCGATCACGAGTCGCTGGTCCGTCTCCTTCTCGGCGTCCTTGGTGATGGGCAGGACACCCGCCACCGCCCGGCCGCAGCCTCCGGAGTACACGTGCAGACTGACGTCGTCCGGGAAGGCTTCCAGCGCCGAGGAAACGAAGCGCGAGGTCCCGTCGGGATGGGTGCACGCCCCCCGGCCGAGGACTCCTCGGACGTGCGTGAAAACGGTGTCGTACGCGCTTTGCCCCCCGGTGCCGGTGAGGGCCTCCAGCCCGTCGGCAAGGCGGTCCAGTCCCCAGGCGCAGGGCCCGCACTGCCGGGCCGACTCGTCGGCCATCCAGCGGGCGACCCGTGCGGTCTCCCCGATGGGGCAGGTGTCCTCGGGCAGCGGCAGGACGGCGCCGGCGCCGAGCGTGGCTCCCAGCGCCCTGAGCGAGGCCCGCGAGGCCAGGGCGTCCGCGCTCGCGCTCGCGCTGAGCCACATGCCGTGGTAGCCGCCCACGAGGAGCCCCTGACCGACGGACAGGCCGCACATCTGCAGGATGTACTTCAGGGGAGATCCTGCGGGGGCTTCCACGACGGCCTGGCCGGCGAGCGTGAGCAGCACCGTGCCCGGTTCGTCCGGCAGGCCGGTCTCGCAGTAGCGCTCCACGCCGAGCCTGGCGGCGACGCCGAGTTGGGCGAACGTCTCGGTGTTGGACAGCAGTGTCGGCAGTCCGTCCAGCCCACGCTCGCTGGTACGGACCTTACGCCCGGAAGGGAGGGCTGGTCCGCCGTTGAGGCCGTTCGTCAGCGCCGATCCCTCGCCCGTGACGAACCGCTCGGGCAGTCTGACCACTCGCATGGCCACACGCGAGAACGCCCGTTCCTGCAGGGCTTGTTGGACAGAGGCCTCGATGTCCTGGCGGGTCACGCCGACGACCACCCGGTCGGCGCCCACCGCGGTGGCGGCCACCTCGGCGCCGTCGAGAACCAGGTGCGGGCTGTTGAGGAGCAGCGCGGTGTCCTTGAGGCAGCTGGGTTCGCCCTCGGTCCCGTTGACGACGACTGCGGGGTTCCCGTCGGATCTGCGGGCCGAATCGAGCACGGCCTGGATCTTGCGGGCGAAGGGGAATCCTGCCCCGCCCCGCCCCCGAAGGTCGATCTGCCGGGTCAGCGAGACGACCTCGTCGGAGCGCAGCAGCGGCAGTGGGCCGTGTACGGCCAGGTGCCGTGCCTGGTTGAGGCGCCCGTTCTCGGTGCCGGCCAGGAGCATTGGCGGCCCGAATGAGGTCACGCTGGGCTGCACGTCGTTCACGGTATCCGCCGCTTGTAGACGAAGGTGGGTGCGATGGGCTGTTCCAGCGGTGACGGGGCTTCGCCCCTTTCAGGGGGCGCCGCCGAAGACCGGGGCGGGGCGGGGCGGGTGGGTGGCGGCACCGGCGCCGGGCCGTCGGCCGCCTGGCCCGGCAGCCGGCTGGACGAACGGAGTTTCAGGAGCAGGACGATGGCGACGGCCGCCAGGCAGACCACGTACGAGATCGTCACCCAGTCCTTGCCCGCCCTTCCGGATTTGAGGCCGTGGATCAGGGCCGCCCCCCAGGCCAGGTACGACGTCATGTGCAGTAGCCGCCACAGGCGGGCACCGCTTTGGGAGGCGAAGCGGCTGCGGATCGCGCCGGTGATCGCCACTCCGGCGAAGACGTATCCGGCGAGGGTGCCGAGGCCCACGAGTACCGGTTGGGCTCCGTCGGTGAAGGGCAGGACCGCTGCGAGCCCGGCCACGTGGTTTTCGGATACCTTGATCCATATGTGCAGTGCCAGGAAAGCCAGTCCTGCCACTGCCAGGACCCGGTGCACGCTCTGGGTGATCAGCCGGTGGTCCGAGTACAGGAAGAAGCGGTCGGTCGACGCCAGCCCCCACAGCACCGCCCCGCTCAGGCACACCAGGGCGAAAACTCCTGCGCCGAAGTCGAGGAACTGCTGTACTCCGGACGATAGTTGGATCGCCCCCAGGTAGAGCGCGGCGAATGCGGCGGCGGCCAGAGCGCCGAGCACGCCGCGTAACAACCTGCGGCGGAAGGGGGCTGGGGTCCCCGTGTCCGCGGGGTTGCTCGCTACGGCTGCGGGGGTGGCGGTACGGCCGCGCTGGGCCCTCGTTCCGTAGCGTCGTCGAGGAGGCATGCTCGTTGTTCCTTCCTTCCGTCGGGCCCTGCCGGAGGCGGGGCCGCGCCTGAGGGTCAATCAGTGTTCGGGGTGGCTCAGGTGGGAGTCGCCGGTCTCGACGCTCCCGCCGAGCATCCTGTGCACCTGTCCGGCCATGGCGTCCGGCCACGGAACCACCACCCACCGTTCCCCGGTGACGTATGTCCCGCCGTAGTCCTTGGCCAGGCCGAGCCACTGGCACTTGGCACTGTCGTCGGCGAACGTCAGCAGGCGGTAGTGGACATCAGCAGCGCTGCAGTCGGACTCGGCCATTTCGGGGGTGTCCACGGCCGTGTCGGGCGAACAGTTCAGCTGGGCGGATGTCCGCAGCACCAGGGCGGCCGGCGACGGTCGACCGCTGTCGAAGGGGGTGGGGGTCGGCCAGCAGAGTGCAGTCACGGATATGACCGACAGCCCGAGGCAGTAGAGGAGGAACCATCGGGCCTGGAACGCGTTGGCCATGGCGCCGGGTCAGTTTCCGCGGACCACGACACGGGTCGACAGCCCGGCCGAGGAGAACGGCCACCAGCAATCGTGGTCGCCCCTGCCCCGCACGTCGAGGATCTCCGTGTCCCCCCCGAACCAGAAGGCGCGCTCACCGTTGATGGTGAGCTGCACGAGACCCGTTTCGGTGACGACCTCGCCGATCTGAAGGCCGAGCGAGCGATCGAAGTCCCTCAGGTCCGCCCTCCTCACCGGTCGCCACTGGCTGAGGCACGCATCGCGGCACCTGCGGCGGTCGCCCAGGAGGATTCCGTCCCCGTTCAGGTAGATCACCCGCCTGTTCAGGGAGAGCACGTCGCCGATGGCCGGCACCACGACGACCGTCAGGTTGGTGTCGGCACCTCCCTGGGGGCCCGGTTCCTTGCCACCTTGGCCGTTGCCGGCTGTGCCCTGGCCGTTGCCACCCTGGCCCTTGCCGCCCTGACCGCCCTGCCCCTGGCCGTTGCCGGCTGTACCCTGGCCCTTGCCGCCCTGACCGCCCTGCCCCTGCCCCTGCCCCTGCCCCTGGCCGTTGCCGGCTGTGCCCTGGCCCTTGCCACCCTGACCGCCCTGCCCCTGGCCGTTGGCCCCGGCCTGGCGCTTGGCAGCCTTGGTCCCGTCGGGGGCGGCCAAGGCCCAGAGCCCGTTGCTCGCCCCGTTGCCCTTGGTGTCGCCGGGGGCGGTGTCCATGACGTACGTGTACAGGGGATGGCCGGCGATGGTCACTTGCTGGGTGTTGTCGTCGCGCGTTACGGACCCGACCGGTCCTGTCACCCCGGGCCACTGCTTGGTGGTGTCCACCTGCGGGACCGGACGCCAGGTCTGCGCGCAGTCGCCGTTGCAGTTCGACTTCGGCGGGTTGGCGGTGTCCTTGTCGAAGACGTAGACGGAGTTGCCCAGCGCGTCGGTCAGGAAGTTCCCCACCTCGTCGTTGGACTTCACCGCCAGTCCGTTGGGCCCGGCGCCCCCGGGGCTCGGCGTGGGGGAGTCGGGTGTCGGCCCGGTCGCGTTCTCGTCAGTGTGCGGGATCGCGCCCGTGTTGGCGGCCGCCTTCACGCTGGCGGTCGTGGCGGGTCCACACCCGGACGTCGCCAGGAGGGTGACGGCTACGGTTCCCGCGAGCACGTACTTGAGGAAGGGGATGGCGTCTGCCGTCCGCTTCTGTGCGATGTTCCTCATTTGGCTTCCTCGGCAGGCTTCCAGAGTTGGGTCTTCTCGAGCATGTCCATGTGATCGCGGACGGTCTTGTCCGCGACCTCGGCGAGCTGGCGCACCTGGCTGTTCTGCGTGTGGGCACGGGTGTAGGCCAGAACCTGGAACACCTTGCCGTGCGCTTCCCGGGTCAGGTTCACGAAGAGCGGGTCGAACCGGTCCGCCGGAGCAGACCGGATCTGCGCCAGCCAGTCCTTCTGTTCGCTGGTGGGTTCGGTGGGCATCCGGTCCACCTTCAGGAGTTGGGCCGCAAGTGCGTCCGCGACGTTCAGGCTGTTGTGGCCGTCGACCATGTGCTCGCCGGCCACCTTGACCTGGGCGGTCCTGCTGGTCTGCTGGGCCTGCTGCCCAGCGGGGCCTTCCCAGAGACCTGCGAGTTTCACCCGGCGGACGAAGTCGCGGTCGATCGCCGTGAGCGGCCCGTACGGTGTGCTCCGGACTCCTTCGCCGTCGTCGGTGAACCCTGCGGGGGTCGCGGCGGTGAGCGGGGTGCTCGCGCTGGTGAGAGCGGACGCGCGCCTGGCTTCCCCGAACAGTTTGACGGGTATCGCCAGGGACGCGATCGTCGCGGCCAGGCCCATGACGATGCCGGCGGTTACCACTCCCTTCGATACCTGGATGGTGCTGATCAGCCCCATTCCCATGAATCGCGCTCCGGATGGGGTCCGCCCCTTCCGCCCGCTGATGGCCATTCGTGATCATCCCTTCCAGTCCACACGGAGCCGGCCGGCGGCGATGCCGGGCCGGTGTCGGCGGGCCTGCCGTTAGCTCGGCTGCACCTGCCGGTCGAAGAAGTCGAAGACCTGCTTGGCCTCGTCCCCCAGTGCGGGTCCGGCGAGCCACTGTGCGGGGCTGGGGCCGATGGACGTGTTACTGACCAGGAACCTGCTCCCACTCGGCGTCCTGACGATCCATCCGCCACCACTTGATCCCCCGGTCATGGTGCAGCCGATAGTGAGCATCGTGGGGCGGGCGGGATCGAAGGACAGCCGGGCCGGCCCGACGGGCGAATTGCAGAGGTCGAGTCTGCGCCCGTCGAACGGCGGAGCGGCCGGGTAGCCGAAGACCGCCATCGAGGCCAATCGTTCCCGTGCGACATCGAAGCGCACGGGGATCGACCCCCCGACGGTCTCCTCCAGTGATCGCGCTCCGGAGGGAGGCGTGACACGCAGCACGCCGAAGTCGAACTGGCTTACCGGCCCGCCCTGTTCACCGCCCTCGGCGGTCCACTGGGGTGAGACGATGTAGCTGATGCCGTTCCAGGCGCCGAACGGACGGCCCTGCTGTTCCGACGGGGCCGCGCCGTCGAAGGCCGGGACGAAGGCGACGTCGGTCATCGGCTTGCCGCCCTTGCCTTCATGGAGGCAGTGCGACGCGGTCCACACGAGGTTGCTCTTGCCTGGATGCACCGGGTCGGTGATGACCGTGCCCGAGCAAACCAGTGCTGCTGCCGAGCTCCGCATGAAGATCTTCCCGAAGACCGCGAGCGAACGGTCGCCTGGCTGGGCCGATTTGGGCTCTATCGGGTCCGGGAAGGGGTCGGTGGCTGCAGCGGCGGTGCCAGCCGTCATGGACGGGGCCGCCGCTCGGGCCGAGCGCATGTCGTCCATGCTCCACGATCCCGTCTGCATGGGCTGTCCCAGGTTCTGCTGCCGGGCCCATCGCTGCCAGTCGGCCATCGTCCAGCTCTCGGCCTTCCGCGGATCCGACTGGCCGGCCGTGGTCAGGGCAGTGTCGGGCTCGCATGCCGTGGCGGCGATCATGACCATCGCCGTCAGCCCGAGAAGTGCCGCCCGGCCCCGTGCAGGCCCTTCCGTGCGGCCTTGCCGTCCCGGGGTCCTGACCGTCCTTGCGTATCGCTTCATCGTTGTGTGTCCTCGTTCCCGGACACGAACTTGAGCTGTTCGTCGATCACCCGGACCAGCAGGTCGGCCCGGCCCTCTGCCCTCAGGCGGATGAGCGCCTGGCGCTGCACCGCTGTCGTGCCCCCGGAGATCCCGCTCTGTCCGGTGATCCCAAACGCGATCTGCCGTTCCAGGCACGCCTCCCGCACTCCGGGATGGCATTGGGCGCACAAGGCGAGTGCTCGGCGTTCCTGGCGTGTGGGCTGCAGGGCGTTGTTGCTCTCCTGGCGGGGGAAGAAGAGCCGGAGGGAGGCCGTCGTGCACGGCTTCACCTTGGAGTCATGCGGTGAGCGGTACGCCGCCGGTAAGGACTTCATTGCGGTCACGCTCCTCTTCACCTGTGCCAAGGTCTCCCGGCTCAGCATTTCATTCCCGAATTTATGCAGGCGACAGCCTTGTCCATCAGGGGACGGTTCATGACGTTGATGAAGTCCGCGTGGTCGGTGACCGGCTTGTGGACCTGTTCCGGGAAACTGTCGACGGCGTAGAACTGTCCAGGCGGAATGACATAGGACACCGTCATCACCAGCTGCGGTACCGGGTGAAACCCTTTTGGACACTGCCCGCGGTCGTTCGCGAAGGCCGTGTGTGAGCGGTGGTTCGCGCTGTCCTGCTGCCCGTTCGAGCAGTCCGGGAAGGCGAAGGTGCGCACCATCTTGGAATTTGCGGGGCAGAGCGGGTACTTGTCCTTGAACTGGATGTTCTCGAAACCCGAGCAGCTCCACGAGGCGTGGGCGTTCCCGGGGCCGTTGGTGAAGGCCTTCGCGTCACCGGTGATGATCCGTGTACCGAAGTCCATTGCCTGGACCGGACCTGCGGGATTTCCCCGGAACGTGATGTCGAAGCCGGCCGGGGTGAGGATGCTGCCTTGATTCTGGTCCGGACCGCCTCCAGGCCGATTGGCGTCCTGGCCGGGCGGGCTGCCGAGGAGCCGCACCACGGGTGCGTAGTAGGTGGACAGGTCCCCGTTCGTGCAGGTGGTGCGGGCTGCTTGCAGGGTGGTGAGGCTGGAGCGGAAGTCGGTGCTGGTGTTGCCCACGTAGTCGTGTTCGTGGTGGGCGGCGGCCTGGACGCCGGGCGTCACGATGACATTGTCGGCATTGAGGTGCTGCTGGTTCTCATTGGTGCCGCACCTGGAACTGAACGTCCCGGTAGACGCGCCCTTTCCGCCTGTGGGCGGCGCGGCGTTGGGCTGGGCCTTGGTGATGTCAACGAAGTCCCTGCTGCTCAGCCCGTTCGCCCGGGCCTTGGCACCTTTGCCGTTCTGGCCGCTGAGGGCGGTGACTGCCCCGTCGGCGGCGGGTCCGGCGGCTTCGCTCTTGACCGAGCACGTGGCCATCGTGAGAAGGGCGGAACGCTGGTCAGCCGCCGTGTGCCGACTGTCAGCGATTTCGGCAATGGTCTGCCGCCGCCTCGTGGCCAGGTCTGCGAGTACGTCCTCGGTGTGCTTCGGGCTGCCGTCCGTACCGACCAGGGTCTGGTAGGCATCGGCCACCTGTTGGTCGAGCAGCCCGAGGCTTTCCTGCGTGGCAGGGTCGGTGCTGGTGCTTCCTTGAAAGCTGTCCCCGACATCGGGGCAGCTAATCGTGCTGAGATTCCGAATTTCTGCGGCGGACTCCGTACGGCTCTCCGGTTCACCGGCGGTCGAGCACGAGACGACGGACAGTCCGCCGCCGGCCAGCATCACCGTCACAGCGGCGAGCCTCGCAACATTTCCGAATCGAACCCGATTTCCCATATCCACTGCGGCAACCCCCTATCCTTTACCCGGAACCTGGAAACTGATTGCCGGACCCGATGGATCGAGCCTATGACGCCACCGAATTCCTCCTAGCAGTCGTGAGAACTGAACAAAAAAGTCGTGCCGGGCTGTGCGGAAACTGCTAGTCCTGAACTCGCCCGGCCGCCCGATGAGAGGGGTGCTCTCCCGGCCACCCCTCCAATGCCAGGACGGCGTCCGCCAGCATCGACGCGTCCGCCGCGTCTCCCAGACGCTCGTGCACTAGGGCGAGCCGTCCGAAGCATCCGGCGGCACGCGAGACGGCTCCTGCGGCGACGGCGAGACGCACCCCCACATGGCAGTACTCCTCGACCTTGGCGAAGTCGGCGAGGTCCTGGTGGAGAGCCGCGGCAAGGTCGCAGATCCGCGAGATCAGCGCCAGGAACCGGGCGCCGGTCGCCGGACCGTAGCCCGCACCGGCCAGGAGGGAAGCGAGGAACCCGAACTCGCCGTCCACCGAGCGGCTCAGGGCCTCCGGCTGCACCTGGCTTCGCATCGACTCCAGCACGGCCACTCTCGATTCCACCCGTGCGACCACCCCGGGACCGAGATAGCCGCCCGCATGGGACGGCTCCGTCGGATCGGACACGGCAGCGAGGGCGCGGTTCACCAGTCCCGCCAGGGTCCGCCCGACAAGCACCGGCGCCTCGCTGTCCACGTGGGCGCCTGGGCAGCCGAGGCTCGCCAGCACCGCGATCGTTCCGTCGAAGGTCCAGGGCTGTACGGCCAGCACGACTTCCCGAGCCGCCACGTGCAGCCAGGCCGGCCACCCGAGGCGCAGCACGTCGTTGCCGGACACGCCATGGATCTTCGCGATCGCGAGCTGAGTGGTACGGTGCGGCACAATCCGCCCCGATTCCCAGCGCGAGACCTTCTCCCGTCTGGCCGCCATGTTCCCGTACCCCAGCTCCGCGTGGGTCCTGGCCACGAGTTGGGCATAGGCCGGGTGGCTCAGCCCCCGTGCCTCCCGCAGAAGGGCCAGCGGATGCTCGGTCATCGTGCACTCACATCTCTCATGTCCGACGCACGCGCCATCGCCCGCGGGCGATGGCGCGCACCCGGGGCCGGTCCGGCGCGGAAGAGGGTCAGGAACCGGCAGCCGACCGGAGCTCGGCCAGAAGAGCCGAAACCGACGGCACCGTGCGGTATGCCGAGAAGACGCCCCGGATGTGTGTGCCCAGGGAGGTCGGCATGCCGCCGAGGAGCAACACGGCGCGCCTGGCGTGATGAACGGCCTCGTCAACGTTCCCCAGGTCGAGGTGTACGCGGAGGGCGAGGGGGATGATCCAGGTGGGCATCCTGAAGGGTCTTTCCGGAATGTCCGCTCCAAGGGCGGGCGAAAAGCCATCCAGGGCCCGACGCGGACGCCTCAGATCAGCCCAGATAATCCCACTGCTGACAGCCAGCCATTCCTCGGTCACCGACTGGCCGGACGACAGTATTCCGCCCGGAACAACACCGCACTGGCCGGACACTTCCTCATATGCTCTTTCCAGGAGTCGGAATGATCCGATCTCATCTCCGGCTCGTCCACGGCCGACCGCTTCCCGGCACCGGTTCAGTGCCGTGAGGCCCGGATCACCATGACCGGCCATCGAGCGTGAGACGTCGAGAAGCAACAGGCCGTCGTCCGGGTCACCTGCTCGCATGTGGCACATGGAGAGGTTCGAGAGACAGACGGCCGCCAGGACCGGTTGACCGATCATCGCTGCGGTGCGGGCGGCGTCGAGGAAGAACCTCTCGGCATCAGCCCACTTCCCTCCGGCGGCCGCCAGCCGACCGCACAGGTCGCCGGCCCGTGCGGCCAGCAGGAGCACTTCCCCCCGGACCTCCGGGCTGAAAGAGGTGCTGGAGAGTGCCACTGTGAGGTGCCCGAGGCAGCCCGTTGCCGCCGGCAACAGGACCCATGGGCTGACCTCAGGGATGAGCTCTCCCAGTGAGTCGACCAACTCCCGGAAGCCGGCCGTGCATTCCGCACCCGACGCACCCGCACGTGCCTGCGGGACCGTGGAGCTCAAGGAGGACAGGGAACGGGCGAAACGGGCGAGTGGCTGCCCGGTCAGGGAGACGTACGACCTGGACGGGAGGTGCGCCCTGAAGACCCGGCCCGGAGCCATCGCACCGGTCTCAGGGGCTGTCGCGACTACGCCCGGGCCGAAATCTCCGGAGGCCAGATGAAGCCAGTGCGGCCATCCCGACCTGTACACGTCCTCACGCCTCACGTGGTGAATGTGGGCGATCGCAAGCTGGGTCTGGATATCCGGCGCAACCGCACCCGACTCCCAGCGCGAGACCTTTTCCCTGCGTGCAGCGATGCCCCCGAATCCCAGGTGTGCGTGGACCTCGCTTATCAGCCGCGCATAGGAAGTCTGGGTATATCCGAGAGAAGTGCGCAGGAACGCCAATGGGTGCCGCGCCATGGTGCAGACCTCACCGCCTTCTGTTGCTGGAGATGCGACAGCGCGCTCCTGGCACGCGCATCGACCGCCGATGCTAGAGGGATTTTTGGCGACGCCATGACAGCGGCTTCGCGCAGGCACCAACGAGGCACCCCCTCGCGGGAGGGAGATTAGCTCGGCCCGCCCGAGGCCCGACAGGTCACGATTCCCACCCTTTAAGTCATCGCTGCGCCCCTTTGGGGCCCCCTCACCGCACCCGCGTCTCGTCGGGCCGCCTTGGCACAACCTGTCCTGATGTCCAGTCAGATACGTTGGAGATACCGCCTTGGCATAGGCACGACGGATGTGATGATGCGCCCGTCTCTGACGAAGATCGGCCCCAGGTCCACGGCGGCCTTTCCTCAACCCGTACGGGAGGAGGCACCACGAAGACACCGAGACAAGCCGCTGAGGGGCCATAGGCTGCTCCCTGCCCCCAGCGTCTTCCTTCGAAGCGGGCCGGCCGACCCTCCACGAAAGTGGACTGAACCGAAGTCCGAGACTCAAGGCGGCTAACCATGACGGCGCATCACACAAGCGGCCGCGGACACGTCCTCCTCCTTGCGACGGGCGCCCGGCAGCGTCACTCCGGGTTCGACTCCGAACACGGGGCGGCGGCCATGGCAGCCGTGACATCTGAGACGATGCTCTCCGGCTGGACGGGACCGGTCGACATCACCCAGGTCATCAACCCGGGAGAGTCCCAGTCGGTGCTCGCGCGAATCCATGCAGCGGCCATCGCCAACGGCCCCCTGCTGATCTACCTGTGCGGCCAGGTGACCCGAGACCGCCTTCACGGGCAGCTCCACATCGTCCTGACGAAGACGACCGGCGGCACGAGGCGCTACACCGAACTGCCGTGGCATTGGATCAGCCTGGAACTGACCCAACGTCGGCCCAACACCACCACTGTGATCGTCGACCTCCTGGCAGACGCGTCGTGCTTCCCGCTGCGACCGACCGATCTCCAACTACCGCCGCACACCGCGCAGTGGGGAGTCGTCCACCCGCCACGAGGACGCTACGCCCGAGAAACCACTCCCGTTTACTCGACGGCATTGGCCAGGCTCATGGCAGCACCCGGAGGAAGCCACCTGGCCCAGCTCCACGCCATGGCCATCGAGACGGCCAAACTCGGCTCGGGCACCGTGGTCCTCGGTGGAAACGCCTATCCGGTACAGTCCGCCGACCGGGGCGCACCTCCGCCCGCTCCACCCGCTCCCCGGATGCCGACAGGCCTCGTCCGGCCGGCAGCACCCGGCCTGGAGACGAATGTGCGTCCCACTGAGCCGGCTCTGCGTTCGGCCATCAACCACGCCGTGCATGCCGGAAACTACGGGGCCGCGGCGCAGATGGCGGCCCAGTGGGAACAGCAGGTCGTCCGCGACCACGGCCGGCAGGGCTCCTGGATGGTGGAGGTACTCGAAACGCAGGCGGTGATCGCAGCCGCAAGCGGCGACACCACCAGAGCCACCCAACTGTGGATCAAAGCCGCCCGGCAACGCGCTGTCTGGCTGCCCCAAGGGTCCGGCCCTCGGCAGGAAGCCCTTCAGAATGCCCAGGCCAGCTGGTTCCGGCTGGACGCGAGCTGGCCCCAGAGCAAGCCGCTCGGCTCGGACCTGGCCGCGGTCCTGCTTGAAGCCGGCCAGGCTCAGGCCGCCGCAGCCGTCGAACAGCGGCTCGCCACCATGTAGAGCCGCAGCCCGTCACGCCGCCGCAGCGCCTCAGAGCGGGCGGAATGCACCGGGCCCGGGGCGCCAGGACAGCACCTCGCCCGATTCGACACGGTAGAACCACGCGTGCAGACCCACCCGCCCGCTGACGAGGTGTCGCGCGACCACGGGATACGTCCGCAGGTGCGCCAGCTGCACCAGCACGTGCTGCTGAGCGCGCGCCGAGAGCACGGACGGTCCCGGCATCACCGTCAGCATCGGGACGGACGCCGTCTCCGCCGTCCGTGTCAGCCACCCCTCCATCAGGGGTGTCGTGGTCCGCCGGTGGACGAGGCCTCGCAGGGCGTCGCAGTGCGAGTGCCCGCAGACGATGATGTCGGGCGTGTTCAGCTCCTCCAGTGCATACTCCAGTGTCGCTCCCACGCCACACACCGCATCGGGCCGGTAGGCTGGGATGACGTTCCCCGCCATCCGCAGTTCGAGGACCTGGCCCGGCTCTGCACCGGTCATCGACGAAGGCTGCACACGGGAGTCCGAGCACGAGATGAACAGGGCCTGCGGACGCTGGCCGAAGGAGAGTCTCGCCAGTTCCTGCCGACGCCCCGCCATGTCCCGTGAATACCGGCGGGTCCGGGCTATGAGTGCTTCCACTGCTTACTCCTGGATCTGCAAGGGGGACACGGGCCTTCCGCAGGGGCGGTGGACGATGCGGCCTCGTCGTCCCGGCTGCCGCCGGCCCGTGTACCCCGCGGAACGTCCATCAGGGGATCGATGAAGCGAGCGAGACGATCGAGATGACGCAACCCGCCGACCAGGGACAGGAAACTCACGGCGAACGGTGCCGCGACCTCCAGGAGGGCACTTGTCCGAACCCACACAGCACACTCCCACTTCGGTCAGCCGTAAGTTCCCTGCCGCCCACGAGAGTTCTCACGAAGACGGACTCTCCGATGCGTTCACGGCGAGCCTCGCCAACTTCCCACGGCTCCTGGCCCCTTTCTCACGGCCTTACCGGAAACCGATGAAAAGGGACCTGCTCTTCACCCGAAACGTGTGTCAGCCGGGGATGACCAGGGGCCGCCACCGGGCACAGGGCCCAGAGCACACACAAGGCACCTCCTGGCTCCTTGGCGCCTCCTACGATGAATGTCAAGATCATGCCCATGCCGAAATCTGCCTGAGGGGCCACTAACGCATTCCAGTTCACTGGGAGGGATCATCAACATCCGCCGCCTTGAGGTGTTCCTGGAGATCCTGGACGCCAGAAGCTTCACGACTGCCGCCCGGCGACTCATGGTGAGCCAGCCAACCGTGTCGAAACACCTCCGCCTGCTGGAGAAGGACCTCGACGTACAGCTCATCCGCCGAAGGGCGGGCGGGCTCCCCCAGGCCACTGCGGCGGGCGAAGTGTTCGCCCGCTATGCCCGCGGCCTCGTCCGGCTGACCCGGGAGGCCAAGCGTGCGGCGGCGGCGGCCGACCGATCCGGCGCAGAGGTGCTGTCCATCGGTGCCACGAGCATGGTGGGTGCCACGCTGATCCCGCGGCTGCTCCGAACGTTCCATTGGCGGTTTCCGGACGTCGAGGTCGACCTGCAGGTCGGGAACCAGGAGGCCATCGCTCAACGCCTGTTATCCGGCTCCTGCGCCGTGGGAGTCCTGGCCGGGCGCCTTCACGAACCGAGGCTGACCCAGAAGGCGTTCGCCAACGAGGATCTCGTCCTGGTGACCAAGCGCGGACACCGGTTGACCGGGTCGCGGATCGTCCCCTCCCAGCTCGGGAACGAGGTGTTCCTGCTGCGCGAGACCGGCTCCAGTGACCGCCGGGCCCAGGAGGAATCCCTGGCGAGATGGGGGCTGGAGAACGTACGGACCTCACACGTGGGTTCCGGAGAGGTCATCAAGCGAATCCTGGAGACCGGCTACGGCGTCTCCCTGATGGCCCGGACGGCGGTGCGAAGCGAACTGTCCACCGGCTCCCTGAGTGTCCTGGACATCGACCCGGCACCGGCCCGGCGGCTGATCACGGCAGCCCATCGCATCGATCACGCGCTCACCCCCGCAGAACGCTCATTCCTCGGCCTGCTCGACGAGATGGGCCCCCCGTAATGCAGTCCCACGAAAGGTCCGGCTGCCGAAATGCGGTGCCCCGCGGGCCGAACCCGCTCAGGCTCCGGCAGCCTGCGCGAGGGTGTGGGCGACGAGGGCGTTGGCGTGGCCGTGGCCCAGGCCGTGCTCGGTCTTGAGCCAGGCGACGAGCTCCATGTGCCTGGTGAGCGGGGAGGTGCGGATGAGGTCCTTCCACTCGGCGACGGGGCGGCCGTACTTCTTCTCGATCGACGGGAAGTAGGCGGCGGGGCCCTTCACGGGGGTGGCGGTCATGGTGCGGTGTCCTTCCGGGGTGGCACACAAATAGCGTGCGCGGTGCGTTTCACGGGTTGAGACCGTGATCGCACCGCGCACTCATCGCTTCACGCGCGTGACTCGCGTCACACCGTGGCGCGCCGCCTTCCCCGGCCGGCGCGGCGGCCGGCGGGCGGGGTGGGGTCGGCGTTCCAGGCGGCGACGGGGTTGCCGAGCCAGCGGGTGGAGCCGGGGACGTTCTCGCCGCGCATGACCAGGGAGGCCGGGCCGACGGTGCTGCCCTCGCCCAGGGCGGAGTTGAGCAGCACGATGGAGTGCGGCCCGGTGGTGGAGCCCGCGCCGAGGTGGACGGTGCCCAGGCGCATGACGCGGTCGTGGAAGAGGTGGGTCTGCAGGACGGTGCCGCGGTTGACGCTGGCGCCGGCCTCGACGGTGACGAGGTCGCTCTCGGGCAGCCAGTGGGTCTCGCACCACACGCCGCGCCCGATGCGCGCGCCCAGGCTGCGCAGCCACAGGTTGAGGTAGGGGGTGCCGGTGATGCTGGAGCCGCCGAAGGGCATGGCGAGTTCCTCGACGAAGGTGTCGTAGAGCTCGTTGCGCCACACGAAGGAGGACCACAGGGGGTGCTCGTCGGTGCGGAAGCGGCCCACGAGCAGCCACTTGGCGGCGGTGGTCAGCGCGCAGGCGATGACGGCGGCCAGGGCGAGGACCAGTCCGCCGGTGGCGATGGCGGTGGGCACGCCGTAGTCGTCGCGGATCTCCTGGAAGGCGGCGAGGACGAAGTCGCCGAGGACGACGGCCAGGACGATCGGCAGCAGGCGGCACAGCTCGACGCCGGCGCGCGCCCACATCAGGCGCCTGGGCGGGTCGTAGGTGCGGGCCTCGCCGCCGGTGTCGGCGACGCGGGGCAGCGCGAAGGCGGGGCGCCCGAGCCAGGAGGAGCCCTCGGGGGCGTGGGCGGGGGTGTCGGACAGGACGCCGACGAGGGAGTTGTCGGGCAGGTGGCGCCCGGGGCCGACGATGCCGGAGTTGCCGACGAAGGAGCGCTTGCCGACCTGGGCGGGGCCCAGGTGCAGCCAGCCGGCGCGGACCTCGTAGGGGGCGACGAGGGTGTCGTCGGCGAGGAAGGCGCCGTCGTCCACGCGCATGAGGCCGGGCAGGGACAGGACCGTGGAGGCCTCGACGCGCCGGCCGATCTTCGCCCCGAGCAGGCGCAGCCACAGCGGGGTGAAGAGGCTGGCGTAGAGGGGGAAGAGGGTGCGGCGGGCGGTGTCGGTGAGGCGGTGGACGGCCCAGGCGCAGAAGGCGACCTTGCCGTGGGCGGGGTGGTGGCCGGGGCGCAGGGGGCGGGAGAACAGGCGCACGGCCAGGACTATGAGCGTGGCGTGGCAGAAGAGGGTGAGGACGGTCAGGGGGATGGTGAGGGGAAGGAGCTGGAGGATGGCCTGGCCCAGGGTGCGGTCGGCGTCGATCATCGGGTAGATGATCGCGAGGGCCGGGGCGGCGGCGATCAGCGGCAGGAGGCCGAAGAGGGTCAGGCCGGTGCCGTAGGCGAGGTTCCAGGCGCGCGAGCGTGCGCGCGGGGCGGGGTGGGCGGGCCAGCCGGCGGGTGCCTCGGGGGCGGGGCGGGCCGGGGAGCCGTGCCAGTGTTCGCGGGCGGGGACGGTGCCGGTGACGCAGGAGCCGGGGGCGATGTCGGCGCCGGCGCCGACGCGGGCGCCGGGCATGAGGGTGGAGCGGGTGGCGACGCGGGCGCCTTCGCCGATCTCGACGTGGCCGAGGTGGAGGATGTCGCCGTCCAGCCACCAGCCGGCGATGTCGGCCTCGGATTCGAGGACGGCGCCGGTGCCGATGCGGGCGAGGCCGGTGACGGGGGGCAGGGTGTGCAGGTGGACGTCCTTGCCGACGCGGCAGCCCAGGGCGCGCGCGTAGCGGGCGGCCCAGGGGGTGCCGGGCAGGGCGCCGACGCCGAAGAGGGCGACGGTGCGTTCGGCGAGCCACAGGCGCAGGTGGACGTGGCCGCCGCGGGGGTGGCTGCCGGGGCGGATGCCGGCGGTGATGACGCGGGCGCTCGCGGCGGCGAGCAGGGTGCGGCCGGGGGCGCTGTAGAAGAGGAGGAGGCCGGCGAGGACGGGCCACCAGGAGGAGTGGGGGGCCCAGGGCAGGTGGGCGCCGGTGAGGTTGTCAAGGGCGGTGAGGACCAGGACCCAGCGCAGGCCGGCGAGGGTGAAGAGGCCGAACAGGGCGATGGTCTGCCACAGGCCGGCGCTGGCGGGGGTGCGGCGCACGTCGCGCCGGCGGGGCGCGGGGGCCTCGGGGGTGCGGGCGCCGGTGTGCGGCGGTGCGAGGGAGTCGAGGTGGGCGGCCATCGCGCTCAGGCCGGGGTGGGCGTAGAGGTCGGCGACGGACACGCCGGGGTAGCGGGTGCGCAGTTCGGAGACGAGGCGGGCGGCGGTGAGGCTGGAGCCGCCGAGGGCGAAGAAGTCGTCGCCGGCGCCGGGGGCCATGCCGAGCAGGGCCTCCCAGTAGCCGGCGAGCCAGCCGGCGGTGCCCTCCAGGGGGCCGGCGGCCGCGGCGTCCTGGCGGCCGGTGGTGGCCAGCGGCCAGGGCAGGGCGTTGCGGTCGACCTTGCCGGAGGTCTTGGTGGGCAGGGACTCGACGAGGGCGAGGACCGGCACGAGCGGGGCGGGCAGGCGCTCCAGCAGCAGCTGGCGGGCGGCGGCGAGGTCGGGGTGGGTGCCGGGGCGGGCGACGAGGTAGCCGACCAGCAGGTCGGCGCCGGCGGGGGTCTTGCGGACGGCGGCGGCCGCGGCGCGCACGTCGGGCAGGGCCTGGAGGGCGGCGTCGATCTCGCCGAGTTCGATGCGCCGGCCGCCGAGCTTGACCTGGTCGTCGGCGCGGCCGACGAAGACGAGGCCTTCGGGGTCGTTGCGCACGAGGTCGCCGCTGCGGTAGACGCGCGGGGAGGCGAAGACGGGGTGGGGGCTGAACTTCTCGGCGTCCTTGGCGGGGTCGAGGTAGCGGGCGGTGCCGACGCCGGTGATGAGCAGTTCGCCGGTCTCGTACCAGGGCACGGGGTGGCCGTTCTGGTCGACGACGGCGATCTCCCAGCCGTCCAGGGGGGCGCCGATGCGCACGGGCTGGCCGGGCAGCATGCGGGCGGCGGTGGCGACGACGGTGGTCTCGGTGGGGCCGTAGGTGTTCCAGAACTCGCGTCCGGGGGTGGCCAGGCGCTCGACGAGTTCGGCGGGGCAGGCCTCGCCGCCGACGATGATCAGGCGCACCGCGTCCAGGCACTCCTGGGGCCACAGGGCGAGCAGGGTGGGGACGGTGGAGACGGCGGTGATGCGGCGCTCGACGAGCCAGGGGCCGAGGTCGGTGCCGGCCTTGACGAGGGAGCGCGGGGCGGGCACCAGGCAGGCGCCGTGGCGCCAGGCGATCCACATCTCCTCGCAGGAGGCGTCGAAGGCCACCGACAGGCCGGCCAGGACGCGGTCGCCGGGGCCCAGCGGCCGCTGCTGGAGGAACAGGCGGGCCTCGGCGTCGACGAAGGCGGCGGCGCTGCGGTGGGTGACGGCGACGCCCTTGGGGCGGCCGGTGGTGCCGGAGGTGAAGATGATCCAGGCGTCGTCGGCGGGCGAGGGCCAGGCGGGGCGGCCCGACGGGCGGGCCTGGGGGCCGGCGCTCAGCTGGTGGCCGGCGCCGATGACGGCGCACACCTGGGCGTCGTGCCAGATCATGGCGGCGCGCTCGTCGGGGTCGTCGGCGTCCACCGGCACGTAGGCGGCGCCGCAGCGCAGGACGGCGAGGACGGCGACGTACAGGTCGGCGGTGCCGGAGGGGATGCGCACGCCGACGCGGTCGCCGCATCCGATGCCGTGGCCGGCCAGGGTGCCGGCGAGGGCGTCGACCTCCTGCAGGAGGGTGCGGTAGTCGAGCACCCGGGTGCCGGTGTCCAGGGCGGGCGCGTGGGGGTGGGCGTCCGCGGTGGCGGCGATGATGTCGAGCAGGCTGCGCGGGTGGGCGGGCTGGGCCACCGGCCAGGCGGCCGCGTACCCGGGGTGGGGGCGGTGCAGCGTGCCTGGGCCGGCCGTGTCCTGGCGTGCGTCCATGGGGGGTGGTTTCCTCGGCTCCGGTTCCTGGGTCAGGTCTGTTGGCTCGGGTGCGGCGTCACCCGCGGGGTGGGCGGGTGCGAACGCGCACGGGCGTCACTCGGGGTGACGCCCGTGGAAGCACGTTCTTTCACCATGACTCGGTGGGGAGTCCTGCGGATGCAGATGGAGCGTGGTCAAAGGAAATTCTCACGATCTGTGCCGCACGGGACGGCAGGGGAACGATTCGAATGTGATTTCGGTCTTTATGGGGTGTTTTCGCTGGTGAAGGGTAGCGGCTGCGGGAGGACGGCGCCGTGACGGGAGGGATGGGAGTGATGAACGCCATGCGACCGGAACGCTACCGGCTGCGGCGGGGACACCGCCTCCGCGGGGGTGTGCGAACCGTTCACCCGGACGACACACCGTGACGGCGGCGTTGACCTGGGCGGACTCTTCGGGAACGCACCGGGGCGGCCCCCGGGGCCCGGGTGAGGGGCTGGTGAGGGAAGCGCGGGGGCCGGCGACGGGACGCACACGCATTCGACGTAGGAGGTGCCGGGGACGCCGTGGACCGGCCCCGGACTTTCTCCCGGACATCCCCCCGAACTCCCCACCGGGCGTCCCCGGACCTCCCCCGCCCCTCGCACTCCCCCGGACTTCCCCGCCTCCCCGCCTCCCCGCTTCTCCCGGCCGCCCTTGCTAGCGTCGTCGTCCGTGAGCCTGGTCTGGTACGCGGCGTACGGGTCGAACCTGGACGCCGCCCGCATGGCCTGCTACCTCGCCGGCGGACGCCCCGAGGGCGGCGCACGCCACTACCCCGGATGCCGCGACCCGCGCCCGCCGCGGCGCGACGCCGCGGTGACCCTGCCCGGGACGATGTACTTCGCCTGGCACTCCCCCACCTGGGGCGGCGGCGTCTGCTTCTACGACCCCGACTTCCCCGACCCCGGCTTCCCCGACCCCGACTTCCCCGACCCCGACGCGGGCGGCGAAACACCCTTCCGCGCCTACCTCCTGACGGACGGCCAGTTCGGCGACGTCGCCGCCCAGGAGATGCACCGCTCCCCCGGAACCGACCTCGACCTCACCCGCGTCCTCACCCACGGCCGCGACCGCACCGGCCCCGGCCGCTACGAGACCCTGCTGCGCGCGGGCACGCTCGACGGCCTGCCCCTGCTCACCTTCACCGCCCCCGGGGGCCTGGCCGCCGCCCGCCTCAACCCGCCCACCGCGCCCTACCTGCGCACCCTGGCCGCCGGACTCGCACAGTCCCACGCCTGGAGCGCCCGCCGCTGCGCCGCCTACCTCGCCACCCGCCCGGGCGCGGCCGGGCACTGGAGCGAGCGGGACGTGCTGGCCGTCCTGGGCTGACGGAAAAGGGGGTGCGCGCAGCCCCGTGGGGGACTGCTAGCATCCCCTCCCGTAACCGTGACCGCACGTCAGGAGGTGGAACCCGTGAACGCAGTGACCACGCGGGTGCTCCCTCTTCCCGTCACGGCATAGGTATTCGCCGGGAGCGCCGAGAACGACGCATGTCCCGGAAGGTGATTCCTATGTCCTCTCTCCACTTCACGTCCGACACCGCCTCCGCCGGTGTCCGCGAGCGCGACTTCCTCCTCGGTGAGGTCCCCGGCGTCCTGTGGTCGCCCGAAGCCGGCTGCCGGCAGGCGCCGCTGGTCCTGATGGGCCACGGCGGCGGACTGCACAAGAAGACCCTGGCCCAGGCCGACCGCGCCCGGCACCTCGTGCGGGCCTGCGGGTACACGGTCGTGGCCATCGACGCGCCCGGTCACGGGGAGCGTCCCCGCACGGCCGTCGACGACCGGGCCCGGGCCGACATGATCCGGGCCCGCCAGGACGGCGAGCCGCTGGGCCCGATCGTCGCCGCCTACGGCACCCACCTCGCCGAACTCGCCGTCCCGGAATGGCGGGCCACGCTCGACGCCCTCCAGCGGCTGCCCGAGATCGGCCCCGACGCGCCGATCGGCTACGGCGGCGGCATCACCCTCGGCACGGCGATCGGCATCCCGCTGGCGGCCGCCGAGCCGAGGATCCGGGCCGCGATCTTCGGCGGCGGGTTCATCCCGCACGAGGGACTGCTGGCGGCGGCCCGGCGGGTCACCGTCCCGGTGGAGTTCCTGCTCCAGTGGGACGACGCCGAGGTCCCGCGCGAGCTGGCCCTGGGCCTGTTCGACGCCTTCGCCTCCAAGGAGAAGACCCTGCACGCCAACCCCGGCGGCCACGGCGACGTCCCCGCCTTCGAGGACCCGGCCCTCTTCCTGAGCCGCCACCTCGGCACGGCGTAACGCACCCGAGTGGGAAGTCGGCACGGCCGGCTTCCCCCTCCGCCCTCCCGCGCCGCGGCGGCGTGGCCGAGCACATCATCACTATGCCGCGCCACCAAGGTAGTTCACTCGCCAGTGGCAGGTGATCAGAAGGCACCGGCCGGGCGCTGGTGCCCGCACGGCACCGGGTCGCCGTTCCCGTCGACGACTTCGGAGGCGTTCGCCGAGTTCACCCACACCGTGATGCCCTGGGCGTGCACGACCGTGTTGAACGGCGACTCCTCGGGATCCTTCCCGGTCACCACCGTGAACTCCTCGCCCGGACGCATCCAGTGATCGGTGCCCCACGGCTCCACCCAGAGGCAGAGCATGCTCTCGGTCTCGTTGCTCACACTGGTCCTCGACACACCGGAACCCTACGACCACGCGGGCGTGGGGGGGGGGGTGGGGCGGGGGGCCCACCCCCCCCCCCCCCCCCCCCGGGGCGGGGGGGCCCCCCCCCCGGGGGGGGGGGGTGGTATAAAAAAAAGACACAGGCCACCAGAAGAAATGTTTTTTAAGAGG
>NZ_JBHVPD010000051.1:0-37066 GCF_042887525.1 Kitasatospora sp. NPDC057936 | reverse complement strand
CCAGGGCACCACCCTGAGCCAGAGCTTGCTCTCGTTTGGGTTGCTCACAGTGGTCCTCTACACACGGGAACCCTACGACCACGCGGGCGTGGGATGTCGGATCGGCCGACTTCCCACGCCCTGCCCCCGGTCGCCGCTAGCGTGGGACGCCGCCAACGAGGAGGGGACCTCCATGGACGTCGCCCGACGCCGGATCCTGCAGGCCCTGGCCAGCACCGCGCTCCCGGTCGCCGCCCCGCCGCGTGCCGCGGGCGGCGACGGCGAGCACGAGCGGTTCATGTGGCTGGCCGTCGACCTCGCCCGCACCAACCCCCTCTACCCCTTCGGCGCGGTCATCGTCGCCACCGACACCGGCGAGGTCCTGGCACGCGGCGTCAACGCCAAGGCCTCCAGCCCGCTCCTGCACGGCGAGACCGCCGCCATCACCGACTACGTCGCCCGGCACGGCAACGACGGCTGGGCCGACACCACCCTCTACACCACCGGCGAGCCCTGCCCGATGTGCACCGGCGCGATGATCTGGGCCGGGCTGCGCCGCATCGTCTGGGCGAGCTCCGTCGACGCCATCCGCAGCTCAGGCATCCCCCAGATCGACCTGTCCGTCCGCGAGGTGACGGCCCGGGCGGACACCTTCTACACCCCCGAACTGCTCCTGGGCGGCGTACTGGCCGACTGCACCGACGCCCTCTTCGAACAGGCCCGGCAGCTGCGGAGGCACACCGCCGCGGCGGACGGAGTCAGGCCCTCATCCATGCCGCGGTGAGCAGCGCGAAGACGGCGCCGGCCGGGTCGGTGAGGGCGGATCGGGGTGCGCACCCGCCGCAGCCGGGCCGGTTTCCCGCCCCTCGCGACTGCGAATCCGGTGGCGCCGCGCCACTGCGTCGCGCCAGGCTGGGCGGATGGCCGACCGTTGCACCATCGTCGTCGTCCGTGAGAGCGGCGAGCACGAGCTCTACCTGTCCCGGTTCGGGGCGGTGGGGCTCGACCTCGCGCTGCTCGCCGGGCCCGGGCGGGCGCTCGCGCTGCTGCCCGGCCTCCAGCCCGGCGATTGGTGGCCGGACGACGTGCTGTGCCAGGGCGCGGCGCTCGTCGACCACCGGCGGCGGGTGCTGCTGGTGTTCGCGTGGGAGGGGCCGAGCACCACGATGGTCCACCGGGCGGCGGCCCTTGAGCTGCTGCGCGAGGCGTGGGCGGGGTGGGAGGTGCGGTGGGCCTTCGACGGCCCGGCGGACCTGCGGACGTACCTGGGGCTGGACCCGGAGGCCGTCCGGGACCGGGAGCGGCGGGTGTCGCCGGGTTTCCTGGTCGACGCGGACGACGCGGAATTGGCCGGGCCGGAGCCGATGGTGGCGGTGGTGACGGTCGGTTCGCAGCGCTGCCACCTGGTGGCGGGCGGCGGCGACCATCCCGTGCGGGAGGGCCCGGCGCTGCTGGAGCGGGTGGCGCGGGGCCGGGACCTCGGGGTGTGCCGGGTGCGGGCCGAGGCCGGGATCCACGTCGATCCGGCGCGGCGCCGGGTCGGGTGGTGGACGCTGGGTGCGTGCGCGCAGGCGTACGAGATGGCGGGGCGGTGGCCGGGCTGGACGGTGGAGTTCTGGCGCGACCGCTTCGAGGAGCACGTCCGGGCGTGCGGCGGGCGGATCGCGCCGCCGCCGGTGGACCGGGAGCGCGCGCTGGCGGCGGTGCGGGCACAGGCCCAGGAGCACTGGGCGGCGCGGCCCTGACGCCCCCGGCGGCTACGGCGGCTACGGCGGCTACGGGCGGTGCAGGGCGCGCGCGTGGTCGGTGGCCCGGCGCAGCTGGGTTGCGGTGAGGCGGCGGGCGTCCCACAGGAGTTCGGCGATGCCGGCGGTGGCCGTGCGCGGCGCGGGGGCGGGCGGTTCGAGGCCGGTGAGCGCCGCCAGGCGGTCGGCGGGGATGTCGATCACGGCGGCGAAGTCGGCCAGCAGGTCGGGGGTGAGCGCCACGGTGCCGCGCCCGACGCCGCCGTAGGTGACGGCGGACCAGCAGCGGCCGGTGACGACGTACAGGGTCTTGGCCAGGTTGAGCCAGTTGAGGTTGCGGTTGCGGGCCAGGCGCATGAGGACGGCGCCGGGGCCGGGCGGGTACTGCTCGTAGGCGCGCGGTTCGGGCAGCGGGCGCACCGGCTCCTGCTGCGGGAGCGCGGCGAGGTGGCGGCGCAGTTCGCTCCGCCCGGCCGGGGGCAGGGCGAGGGTGTGCTGGGCGAGGTGGGGCACCCAGGTGCCGGCGGCGGGGTCCGCCGGGGCGAGGTCCTCGGGTACGGGCGTGCCGGCGATCGCGAAGCGGTCGGCGGCGTGGAGGTCGTGCGCGTGCTCCGCAAGCCGTCCCGCCGTGCCGCCGAAGCCCTCGTTCCCCGTCATCTGGCCAGTCTAGAAGCGGTGTCGGCGGCGGGCGCTATGGTCCCCGCCATGGAACGGGAACTCTTCGCGCAGTGTGCTCCGCTGGACGGCCGGGTCGGTCACGTGGGCGGCATCGAATCGCT
Source organism: Kitasatospora sp. NPDC057936 (assembly GCF_042887525.1). Lineage (NCBI taxonomy): Bacteria > Bacillati > Actinomycetota > Actinomycetes > Kitasatosporales > Streptomycetaceae > Kitasatospora > Kitasatospora sp. NPDC057936. Next base: position 34,563 of record NZ_JBHVPD010000051.1, on the reverse strand, counting down.
CACGCTGGACGGGCGCCGCTACTACTTCGGCTTCGACTACCGCAGCGACCTGGTGCTCTCCCCGCTGTTCGACGACGCCGGGGCGATGGCCGCCTTCGCGAGCGCGCACATGCGCCAGACCAGTGGCCGGCACGACGAGGCCCACTGGGCGGGCCTGGTGGCGGCTGCGGCCGGGCACACGGAGCTGGGCTGCGACGACGCCCAGCGGGACGTCGTCTCGGCGCGGTTGGGCGGCGCTCTGCCGGAGGCCGGGGGCTACCTGCTGTACCTGCTGGGCGCGGTGACCGGGTGGGACGACTGGTTCGGGGCGGCGCCGCCGGAGGTGCAGGAGGCGCTGGACGGGCTCGGGTTCGCCGGCGGGGACGACGGCGGGGACGACGACGAGTTGGCGGAGCTCGTCGACGACTGCCTGGAGGCGGTGCGGGAGTTCGGCGCGCAGGCGCGGCCCGACGAGTGGGCGGTGGTGCGTTTCCACCTGACGGCGGCGATACGTCATCTGCCGGGCACCTGGGGCCTGGTGTTCGCGCCGCTGGCCCAGGGCGTCCTGGCCCAGGGCGTCCTGGCGCAGGAGGCGGACGGGTCCCGGTGAGGCGGCCGTACTGGCAGGCGTACTGGTGGCGGCTGCTGTTCCGGGCGGACGGCGGGCCCGGATGGGTGGCGGTGGGTCCCGGGGAGTTCGCCCGGGTTCCGGACGCCGCGCTGAGGGAGGCGTCCCTCGACGGGTGGGCGGATGCGCTGCTGGCGCAGGCGCCCGGCGAACTCGACGACGTGCGCGGTGACTTGCTCCTCGAGTGCTTCGCACAGCCCGCTGCGGCCGCCGGTGCCGTGCCGGTGTACTCGCGCCGGGTGCGGCTGCCCGGGCCGCGCACCCGCGGCCGGGGCCCGTCGACCCGGCATTGACTCCTCGTTGACGGGCGGCTGGTGGACTGCGGGTATCGGCCGGAGCGGCCGGGTGTCCACCGGAACGGGGAGGTGCCGTGATCCTGACCGACCGGCTGCGGCTGAGGCGCTTTCGCCTCGACGACGCGCCCGCGCTGGCGCGCTACCGCAGCGACCCCGAGGTGGCCCGCTTCCAGAGCTGGCGCTCGCCGATCGACCCGGCGCAGGCGGCGGCGATCGTGGCGGGCTACCGGGCGGAGTCGCCGCAGGGGCCCGGGTTCTTCCAGTGGGCGATCGAGCTGCGGGAGCGCCCGGGGCTGATCGGCGACCTGGCGGTGGGGACGGTGGCGGCCCGCGGCGGCGGCCTGTGGGCGCTGCTGGGGATCACGGTGGCGCCCGAGCACCAGCGCCGCGGCTACGCCGGCGAGGCGATGGGCGCCGTCGCCGCGCACCTGCGGGCGCGGGGCGTGCGGCGGGTGGCGGCCGAGTGCGACGTGCGCAACACCGCGTCGGCGCGGATGCTGCGGCGGGCGGGGTTCCGGGAGACGGGGCGCGCGAGCCGGTTCGTCGGGCAGCGGGGCCGGCGGGCCGAGTTCCTGCTGTTCGGGATGCCGGCCGAGGAGGCGTGCCGCGCCGTGAGGGGCGCGGCACAGATGGAGGAGGAAGAGATGGTGGATCCAGGGCGTGTGAGCCCCCGCGTCGCCCCTGCCGGGGACCAGGCCGAGCAGCCGGAACAGCCGCAGGAGTCGGAACAGCCGCAGGAGGCCGACGGGTTCGGGGAGGGTGAGGCGTAGGGGGCGATCACGCACGAGCGCGCGCCCCGGGTCCGCCGCCCGGGGCGCCGCCGCAGGCGGAAGCGCCCGCGCAGCTCTGCGACCACCTGGCCGGACGTCGGTTCCGCCTCGTCGCACGTTCCGTCGGGATGCCGGGTGCGCGGCTTGCGGTCGCGGAGGACGTACCTGGCGTTCTCCTCGCCGCGCTGGTGTACGGGAACCGGCGAGTAGAGCTTTAAAGAGCGGCCGGCGGCGTTGCGGCGATGAAGTCCAGGAGGCGTTCGTTGACGAGTTCCGGGCGTTCCAGGTTGAGGCCGTGGCCGGCCTTGTCGACGATCTCGGCCCGCACGCCCGGGATCAGGGCGGTGACGCGCTCGTGGACGCGGCGCGGGCGCAGCAGGGCGCTGCGGCGGCCGATGAGGACGAGGGCGGGCAGGGTGAGGGAGCGCAGTTCGTCGTCGGTGAAGGGGCGGGCGGCGGGGCGGGCGGCGGGTTTGTAGGTGCGCATGCCGAGCATGAGGGGGGCGATCATCTCGGGGGGTGCGGCGAGGGCGGGGTTGGCCAGGAGGCGGCCGAGGGCGGGGCGCAGGCGGCGGGGGGCGAGCATGCCGAAGAGGCCGGCGGCCATGTGGGCGTAGAAGCGGGCGGGGACCTTTTCGATGCCGCCGGGGTCGAGGGCGGTGACGGTGGCGAGGCGTTCGGGGGCGTGGATGGCCTGGTTGAGGGCGAGCCAGCCGCCGTAGGAGACGCCGACGAGGTGGACGCGGTGGAGTCCGAGGCCTGCGAGGACCTCGCCGAGCCAGGCGGCGTTCTCGCGGGAGCCGGGGGCGGCGGTGTGCTGGACGCTGCGGCCGGGGTCGTCGAGGGTGTCGAGGGCGTAGACGGGGTGGTGGGCGCCGAGGGCGGCGATCTGGGGGTGCCAGTTGGAGGGGTGTCCGGCGTGGCCGTGGAGCAGGACGACCGGGTCGCGGCCGTCCTCGGGGCCCCCGTGGCCGTCCTGCGGGCCGGGGCCGGGGCCGTGGTGGTGGACGTGGACGGTGCCGTAGGAGGTCTCGACGTCGAGTTCCCGGCGGGGGGCGGGCCACAGGTGCATGGCGCGGTCGTAGGCGTCGAGGAATCGGGTGCGGGCTTCGTCGCTGACGAAGTGTCCGACGGCCGTCCTGGTCATGGGGTCCCCTCCTGACGGGCAGCGCGGCGCTGCTCGGGGCGTTGCCGCAGCACTTGATGGTATGTTTGTACCATAAAACAAATCGGAGGGAGCCGGATGCCGAAGCTGGTGGATCACGGGGAGCGGCGCGCCCACATCGTCGACGCGCTGCTGCGCTCGGCGGCGGCTGGCGGGCTGCACGCCGTCACCATGCGGTCCGTCGCCGTCGAGGCGGGCGTGTCGGTGCGGCTGGTGCAGTACTACTTCGACACCAAGGAGCAGCTGCTGCTGGCCGCGATGCACCGCCTGGCGGCGCGCATGGGCGAGCGGGTGAGCGAGCGGGTCGCCGCGCGGGTGGCGGCGGGGACGGGGACGGGGGCGGCGGGTTCGGGATCGGCGGCGCCGGCGCCGCGGGACGTCGTGGAGGCGGTGCTGCTGGAGGCGGTGCCGACGGACGAGGAGAGCCGGACCTTCCACCTCGTGTACACCGAGTACGCGGTGCTGTCGGTCACCGATCCGGCGCTGGGCGGGCAGGCGTTCCTGGCCGCGCCCAACGAGATGGAGGCGTTCCTGGCCGCCCAGCTGACCGCCGCGCAGCGGGCCGGCCAGGCGGCGGCGGGGCTGGACGCGCGCCAGGAGGCGGTCGTGCTGCTGGCGGTGTCGGCGGGGCTGGGGCTGAGCGTGCTGCTGGGGCAGCGGACGGCCGAGGACGCGACGGCGGTGCTGGGCTACCACCTCGGGCGGGTCTTCCCCGCGCCGTAGTGCCACGGCCGACTGCCGTGGCGCGCCCGCGTTGTTCGAGGCCGGCCCCTCCCCCGGCCGGCGGCGCTGCGATGCTGTCCCGCATGGAAACGATCACGCTGTCCGTCCGTCCCGACCTGAGCGACGCCTCGCTGAACGAGCTGTTCGCCGCCTCCTGGCCCGGCCACCGGCCCACGTCCTTCGCGCCCGTGCCGGCCCGCAGCCTCGCCTGGGTCGCGGCGCACCGGGACGGGCGGCCGGTCGGGTTCGTGAACGTGGCCGGGGACGGCGCGCTGCACGCGTTCGTCCTGGACACCACGGTGCATCCGCAGGAGCGCCGGCGGGGCCTGGGGGTGCGGCTGGTGCGGGCGGCTGCGGCCGAGGCGCGGGCGCGCGGGGCGCAGTGGCTGCACGTGGATTTCGAGCCGCATCTGGGGGCCTTCTACGAGCGCTGCGGGTTCCGGCCGACGGCGGCGGGGCTGATGGCGCTGTGAGACCGAGGAGGGGCGGCGGGCGGGCGGCGGGGACCCCTTGCACGATAGTCGTCGCGAAGATAATCTCTGCGTAGAACATTTCGAGCGATGGGGAGAGCACGACATGTGGAGCCACGAGTACACCGGTGAGACGACGGCGGCGCCCGAGGCGGTCTGGGCGGTGCTCAAGGACCTCGACAACTGGCCGCAGTGGGACACCTCGATGGAGTCGGTCACGCTGCTCGGCCCGTTCGAGGTCGGCGCGAAGGTGTCGATGACGCCCTCCGGCCAGGACCCGATCACCTCGGTGATCACCGCGATCGAGGAGAACGCCCACTACGCGGACGAGACCGCGTTCGCCGGCGTGGTGCTGCGCTTCAGCCACCGGCTCAGCCCGCGCGGCGACGGCGGCACCACGGTGGTGCACCGCCTGGAGATCGACGGGCCGGCCGCCGGCGAGATGGGCCCGCAGCTGGGCCCGGCCATCACCGAGGACTTCCCCGAGGCGATGGAGGCCCTGTTCACCCACGCGGGCGGCTCCGTCTTGTGAGCCCCCGCGTGAGCCCCCCGGCCGCAGGCCCGTGCCACGAGACGTGCCGACGGCCGTGGCACGGCGCGGGCTTCCGGCCGTGGCAGGCGGTACTGCGCCGGCGGCGGGCGGTGGAGGCGGCGCCGGCGCCGTACGGCCTGACGCACGGCCAGTTCGTGCTGCCGGCCTGCGCGTGGCACCCCGGCGGGCGCGGCGAGGCGCCCAGCCAGCGGGCACTGGCCCGCCGGGCGGGCACCGACGCGCGGACGGTCTCGCAGGTGGTGCGCAGCTTGGAGGCCAAGGGGCTGCTGGAGCGCGAGGCCGACCCGCGCGACGCCAGGACCCGGCGCCTGCGGGTCACCGGCCGGGGCGCGGAGGTGGCCCGCGCGGCCGTCGCGGCGGTGGAGCGGGCGGGCGCGGCGTTCTTCGCCCCGGCCGCCCGCATCGACGCCTGCCTCGACGCCCGCACCCTCGACGCCCGCCTCGACGCCCGCACGCTGGAGGCCCTGCTGCGGGCCCTGGCCACCGGGCGGCCTCCCGAGCCGGCGCACCGTCAAGGGGCCACCGGTGCGCCCGGCGGGCCCCCACGGCCGGCCCCCGCTCCCCGCCCGGCACGTGCAACAGATCATCCGCCGTCCCGGACCGATCCTTGACGGGTCCCTGACAGACATGGCCGGGGCCGGGTGTCGCCGCCGGGTGCCGCGCCCGTACCGTGGTGGCCAGTTGACCGTGTTCTATCAGGAGGGGTTATCGCGATGGACAACGACCGTACGACCACCTGGCGCAAGAGCACTCACAGCGGCGATTCCAACGGCTGCGTGGAGGTCGCCGACGGGTTCACCGGGGTCATGCCCGTGCGGGACTCCAAGGACCCGCACGGGCCGGTGCTGCGTTTCCGGTCCTCGGCCTGGCAGGCCTTCGTGACGGCCGTGCGCGGCGGGGAGTTCGACCGCCCGGCCTAGCGCGGCCGCGTCAGAGCGCCGGCACCATGCCTTCCTCGGCGGCGAGGACCTCACCGCCGGGGAAGGCGGCCCGGGCCTCGGCGGGGGGCGGCGTGGCGGGCGCGGGCGAGGGCGCCGAGGTCGGCGCAGTGGTCGAGGTGTTCGTGGGTGATGACGACGGTGTCCGGCTCGGCCCCGGGGGCGGCCAGGCGCGGGTGGGTGCCGTAGCCGAGGTCGAGGGCGAGGGCGAGGGCGAGGACGAGGCGGTGGCCGTCGCGGTCGAGGAGGAGGCCGCTGGCGGCGCGGTGGGCCTCGGGCCATGCTCCGCAGGTGCCGAGGACGGTGAGGTGGCTCGGCATGCGGACGATCACCGCACGCCCCCCTCCCCGCCCGGGGCGGGAGGAGGGGCAACGGCCGTGGGTGTCAGGGGCGTTGGTGATAATCGGACGCGCACACACGGCACACCACGAAGGGGGAACGCTCATGGCCGAACGCGTACGGAAGCTGACGGGCACCGACCGGCGCCACATGAAGCTGGGCAGCCGTAACGGCACCGGGTTCTCGCTGGCCGGGTTCAGTCGCACGGATCGGGACGGGAACTGCTTCGCCACGCGCTGGTTCGCGGTGCTGGGTGTCGGCATCGTCCCGCTGGCGCGGCTGTACGTGCGCGAGGGCGGGACGACGACCGAGCACGGGTTCGGCAGGGGCGGGCAGAAGACGACCACGACCACGACGCAGTACGCGTTCCTGGGGATCGGGCGGCTGAAGGCCTGGGAGATCGTGCGGCACTACCTGTTCTTCCTGGTCACGATACCGGGGTCGGTGCTGCCGTCGTGGTGGCTGATCGTGGTTATGGACGGCAGCAGCCGCCCGGGCGGGATCCCGCTGTTCCTGCTGTGGCTGCTGGGCGTGCTCGGCATGCCGATGGTGATGCTGGTGGTCTTCGTCCTGCTGCTGCACCTCTACCGGGCCAGGCTGGCCCCGGTGTACGCGGTGGAGTGGGTCAGCGTGCCGTGACGGGGCGCCAGGTGTCGCGCAGGAGGGCGGCGGCGGGGTCAGCCTGGGTGTGGCCGGCGCGGTAGGCGGCCTGCCAGGTGGCGGGGTCGGCGGGGCCGGTGGTGTCCAGGAGGCGGGCGGCGTCCGGGTCGGGGGCGAGGGTGAGGGCGCCGGGCGTCGCGCCGGCGCCGGGGTGGCGGTGGGCGAGCGGGTCGACGACGACCAGGGTGCGGGCGCCGGCGGCGAGGTCGGCGTTGGTGCCGGCGCGCAGCGCGCCGTCGATGTGGTGGCGGCCGTCGACGGTGACGGGCACCTCGATGCCGGGGAAGGCGCTGGAGGCGGCGACGGCGCGGGCCAGGGGCACGCCGCAGGCGGCGTCCCAGACGGCGGGTTCGCCGGTCTCCGCGCACACGGCGGTGACGAGCAGGCGCTGTTCGGGCCAGGTGTCGGTGGCGATCAGTGCGGCGCGGCGCCGCACGAGGTCGGCTTCGGCCTCGGGGTCGGCGGTGTCCAGGGCGAGGCGGCCCACGCGGCGGCGGGCCTCGGCGGGGTCCAGTCCCTGGCCGAGGAGGGCGAAGACGGCGCCGGTGAGGGCGGGGTCGGGGCGCCGGGAGGGGGCGGCGCCGGTGGGGGTGGCGAGGCGGGCGGGGTCCTGTCCGGCCGTCAGGACGGCGGCGATCATGGCGCCGGCGGAGGTGCCCACGGTCAGGTCGGCCTCGGCGAGGTCGACGCTGGCTTCGCGCAGGCCGGCGGCCAGGCCGGCCGTCCAGGCGGTGCCCAGGTAGCCGCCGGGGCCCAGCACCAGGGCACGGTCGGATGTCAGGGCATGGCCGGTCATGGATGTGTCGTCGATCCGCATAGTGACTCCCCCCGTTGTTGATAACAGCCGTTCCATACACTGGCATATTCCGGAGACACATGAAGAGGGGGACGGTGGGCATGGAATGACCGGCCGGCTCGAACCGGTCTGAGCGCCCCCGCGCTGGCCACCGACTACGTGCAGGCCCAGGGGCTGGCCGGGCTGAGCCTGCGTCCGCTGGCCGACACGCTCGACACCGGCCTACGGGTGCTGATCTACGACTTCAGCAGCAAGCAGGAGCTGTTGACTCCCGATCTCCCCGGCGTGAGCGCCGGGGATTTCCTGCCACGCTGCGTGCGGCATCGCTGCGCGGGCGTGGCGGTCGGTTCCTGGTTCCTCCCCATCACTGGGGGTTGCTCGCGCGCCTCTGATTCCCGACCAGAGGTCTTCCAGCGATCCGCAGGCGTTTACCCAACTCGGTTACCCGGTTGGGGCCGGTACGTCCCCCGGTCTGTGGTGCTCTTTCATGGCCGCTCGGATGCGGCGGCCTTCGGTCTTCAGGTTGCGGCCGGAGTTGATGTCGCGGTCATGGGTGGTGCCGCAGTTCGAACAGGTCCACCGGCGCACGGACAGTCCGGGCAGGCCGCGCGGTCCGGTGCGGTGTCTGCAGTCGGAACACAGTTGGGTGGAGGGGAAGTCCCGGTCCACCCCGATCACCATGCGTCCCGCGCGGGCGGCCTTGTACTCCAGCATGTTGACGAACTGTGCCCATCCGCTGTCGTGGACGGACTTGGCCAGGTGGGTCCTGGCCATGGCGCGGATGTCCAGCGTTTCGACGTACACGGCTTGGTTCTCGCCGACGAGTCGGGCGCTGAGCTTGTGCTGCCAGTCCCGGCGGGCGTTCGCCACGTGGGCGTGCTGCCGGGCGACCTTGACGCAAGCCTTGTTCCGGTTGTGGCTGCCCTCGGCCTTGCGGGACAACACGCGCTGCGCCTTCCTGAGCTTCTTCTCGGCGCGGCGCAGCCATTTGGGGTGGTCGATCCTGCGTCCGCCGTCGAGGACGGCGAAGTGCTTGAGTCCGAGGTCGATACCGATGTCGGCGTCGAGTTCGGGCAGCACGTCGGCGGCAGAGTCGGTCTCGATGACGAAGCTGGCCCAGTACCGTCCGGCGGGGTCCTTGATCAGGGTGACGCTGGTGGGGTCGGACGGCAGTGTGCGCGTCCATGTGACCTTGAGGTCGCCAATCTTGGGCAGGTGCAGCCGACCGTCGGTGATCTTGAACCGGTCGGAGCGGGTGAAGCGGGCCGACTGGCGCCCATACTTCGACTTGAATGACGGCTCTCCGACCTTCGGGCCCGGTCGCATCCCGGCCTTGGACCTCTCGTGTTCGGCCCACGCCTTATCCAGGTCGCGCAGCGACTGCTGCAGTACGCCCACCGGGGCGTCAGCCAGCCATGGCCGTGCACCGGAGCGTTTCGCTTCGGTAATGACGATTTTGGACAGGTCCGGGTTCTTCGGGACGCGGTTCCACGGCCCTTCGGCAAGCCGCTTGCGCGGATTACCGAGGGCTTTGTTCGACTCCTTCACTGGCTTGATCAACGCCAACCCGGCGTTCCATACAGCCCGCTTGCACCCGAACACGCGGGCAGCACGCTTGCACTGACCTACTGTCGGGTCTACCCGGAAGGAGTAGCAAAGCTGCATGCCAACCACCATAGGAGAGTCGGTTGGTTTATGGCTCTAAATCAGAAAATTCGCGCTGGAAGGCACGGCGCTTTCGCACTTCATGCCCACGTGGTTTCGTAACGAAGCATCGGAAACGGGTGTTCGCCGACGCCCTCCTCAAGCGGATGGAAGAGATCACACGGGCGTTTCGCCGCGCTCCTGCGGGCTTGACGACGGCGCCGGGCACGCGCGGGGCCCGTGCCATCCCCTCGGATGGCACGGGCCCGGGCAGGCCGGCCGGCTGGTCAGGTGCGGCTGTTGGTGGCGCGGGTGCGCCGGGAGACGGAGTCCAGGACGACGGCGGCGAGCAGGACGGCGCCGGTGATCATGTACTGGATGGCCTGGGCCGCGTGGACCATGTCGAGTCCGGTGGTGATGGACTGGATGACGAGGATGCCCAGCAGTGCCGACCAGGTCTTGCCGCGTCCGCCGAAGAGGCTGGTGCCGCCGATGACGGCGGCGGCGATCGCGCTCATCAGGACGTTGCCGCCGCCGAGCTGCTTGTCGGCGGAGCCCTGCTGGGAGGCGATGAACAGGCCGCCGAGGCCGGCGAGGGTGGCGGAGGTCATGTAGACGGAGATGCGCACCCAGGCGACGTTGATGCCCGCGCGGCGGGCGGCCTCGACGCCGCCGCCGACCGCGAAGACCTGGCGGCCGTAGGCGGTGCGGCGCAGCACGAAGTCGGTGGCGAGGACGACGCCGAGCAGGACGACGAGCGGCAGGGGCAGGCCGCGGTCCTGGTTGAGGGCGTAGGCCAGCGGCAGGGCGAGGACGGCGAGGGCGCCGGTGCGCAGGGCGATGTCGGCGGTGGGGCGGGCGGTGAGGCCGAGGGCCTTGCGGCGCTGGGCGGTGCGCAGTTGGGCGGCGAGGTAGAGGGCGGGGGCGAGGACGGCCAGGGCCCAGGCGTAGACGATGTCGCCGTCGCCGAGGAAGTTGGTGTCGAGGGTGGCGATGAGGCCGTCGTGGCGGTTGTTGACGGTGCCGAGGTCGCCGAGGACGTAGTCCTGCAGGCCGCTCCAGGCGAGCATGCCGGCGAGGGTGACGACGAAGGCGGGGACGCCGATGCGGGCGAAGAAGAAGCCGTGCAGGGCGCCGATGGCGCAGGCGGTGGCGAGGGCGATGAGGACGGCCTGCCATTCGGCGAGGCCTTCGCGCACGGCGAGGACGGAGGCGATGGCGGCGCAGACGCCGGCGACGGAGCCGAGCGAGAGGTCGATCTCGCCGAGGAGGAGGACGAAGACGACGCCCACGGCGATGAGGCCGGGTCCGGCGATGTACTTGGTGATGTTGGTGAGGTTGTCGGCCTGGAGGAAGTGGCCGGTGGCGGACTGGAAGATGACGGCGATGAGGATGAGGCCGAGGACGACGGGGGTGGAGCCGAGTTCGCCGCTGGTGAGGCGGCGGCGGGCCTCGTCGAGGTAGCCGCTCAGGCCGGTGGAGCGCACCAGCAGGCGCGGGTCGGCGGCGGGGGTCTTGGCGGCCGGGGTGTCGGCGCCGGTGTCGGTGGGGGTGCTCATGCGGCGTCCTCCTGCGAGGCTCGGCGGGCCTGGCGGCGGGTGACCGCGTTGTCGGTGGCGCCGGTGATGGCGGAGACGATCTGTTCCTGGGTGGTGTCGGCGACGGTGAAGACGCCGTTGTTGCGGCCCAGGCGCAGGACGGCGACGGTGTCGGCGACCGCGCGCACGTCGGCCATGTTGTGGCTGATGAGGATGACGCCCAGGCCGCGTTCGCGCAGGCGCTCGACGAGGTCGAGGACCTGGGCGGTCTGTTCGACGCCGAGGGCGGCGGTGGGCTCGTCGAGGATGACGACGGCGGGCTCGCCGACCAGGGCGCGGGCGATGGCGACGACCTGGCGCTGGCCGCCGGAGAGGGCGGCGACGGGGATGCGCACGTCGGGGATGCGGATGGACAGGGTGTCCAGGAGCTCGCGGGCCTGCTGTTCCATGGCGACCTCGTCGAGGAGGCCGCCCCGGAGCTTCTCGCGGCCGAGGAAGAGGTTGGCGACGACGTCGAGGTTGTCGCACAGGGCGAGGTCCTGGTAGACGGTGGCGATGCCGAGGGCCTGGGCGTCCTGGGGGCGGGTCAGGCGTACCGCCTCGCTGCGCCAGGTGATGGTGCCCTCGTCGACGGGGTGGACCCCGGCGATGGTCTTGACGAGGGTGGACTTGCCGGCGCCGTTGTCGCCGACGAGGGCGAGGACCTCGCCGGCGTGGACGTCGAGGTCGACGTCGGTGAGGGCCTGGACGGCGCCGAAGCGCTTGGAGACCGCGCGCAGTTGGAGGACGGGTGCGCCTGTCACGTGAACCTTCTCGTGTGGTGGGGTGCTTGGAACGTGGGACCGGGCGCCGGTGTTACTGGAGGCCGGCGGCGGCGCAGGCGGCGGCGTAGTCGGCGGTGCAGATGTCGGCGACCTTGTAGAGGCCGTCGGCGACGACGGTGTCCTTGATGTTGGCCTTGGTGACGACCTTGGCGTCCAGGAGCTTGGCGGGGATGGCCTTGTCGGTGTCGCTGTCGACGCTGGCGGTGGCGAGGGACTTGACGTCCTTGCCCTTGAGGAGGTCGACGGCCAGTTCGGCGGCGGAGTCGGCGAGGGGGCGGTAGGCCTTGTAGATGGTGTAGGCCTGGTCGCCGGTGACGATGCGCTGGATGGCGTCGAGGCCGGCGTCCTGGCCGCCGACGGGGACCTTGATGCCGGAGCTCTGGAGCTGGGTGATGATGGCGCCGGCCATGCCGTCGTTGGCGGAGTAGACGGCCTGGAAGCCGGTCTTGCCGAGCTGGGTGACGGCGGCGCCGATCTTCTGGGAGGCGACGGTGGGCTTCCACTCGCCGGACTGCTCGTAGACGACCTTCTTGACCTTGCCGTCGAGGACCTTGTGGGCGCCGGCCTTGAACTGGGCGGCGTTGGGGTCGGCCTCGTCGCCGTTGATCATGACGATGTTCGCGTCGGAGGCCTGCGGGCCGACCGCGTCCAGCAGGGCCTGGCCCTGGAGTTCGCCGACCTTCTCGTTGTCGAAGGAGACGTAGGCGGCGACCGGGCCGGTGGCCAGGCGGTCGTAGGCGACGACCTTGACGCCCTTGGCGGCGGCCTCCTGCACCCAGCCCTGGGTGGACTTGGCGTCGTAGGCGTCCAGGACGATCACCTTCACGCCCTGGGCTATCAGGGTGTCGAACTGCTGCTTCTGCTTGGCGGCGCTGCCTTCGGCGTTGTTGTAGAGCACCTTGCAGTCCGCGCACAGGGACTTGACCTTGGCCTCGATGAAGGGGCGGTCGAAGGACTCGTAGCGCGTGGAGGAGGCGTTCTCGGGCAGCAGCAGGCCGATGGAGGTGCTGTCGCCGGAGGCGGCCGAGTCCTTCTTGTCGCCGCCGGCCTTGCCGCACGCGGCCATGGACAGGGCCATCGCGACGGCGGTGGTGGCGATGAGGGCGCGACGCGTCATTGCGTTCATGGGTGGGGTGCCTCTCGTGGACGTCGCCGCGGCGCAGCGGCGGAGTGGGGGGAGTTAAACCTGCCCACGCGTATGGCGTCAATAAGTAAATCCATGCTCCGGGGAATCGGCCATCATTCGTTATCTTCGTGAACGCTTGCCCGGGATCGAAACCTGGAGGATTCTCCAAGGGCCAGGTCAGGGCGTCGGGCGCGGCGGCGGGGTCCGGGAGCTGATCCATCTGACGAAGTGTCAGGTTACGGTCAGGTCGTTCCTGGTCAGGGGCGGCGGGAGCGGGCCGTGAACGCGCAAGGGGATGCCCGCCGTCCCCCCGTGACAGCGGGCATCCCTGCTTCTTGACGTGGCGTCAGGGGCGGTCGAGGGTGATCGAGTTGATCGGACCCAGGTCGTACCAGACGCCGTTCTGGGCGGCGATGTCGTAGACGCAGTCGGCGCCGCCCGCGCCGCGGCACAGGTGGGCGTGGGCGCCGCCGGTCTGGTTGTTGAGGACCCAGTGGTTGCCGTACTGGCCGCTGAGGTTGTGGGCGCCGTAGCTCCAGAACACGTCGCTGGGGGCGGAGGCGGGGTTCTGGTTCTGCGGGTAGATGCAGACGGCGCCGGACGGGCAGCCGGCCCAGGAGCCGTCGGCGGCGCCGGCGCTGCCGGCGGTCAGGGTCGTCAGGGCGGCGGTCGTCAGGGCGAGTGCGGCGGCGGCGTGGGTGATCCTGCGCATCAGGTGGTTCTCCCTTGCTGGTGTGCGCTGGTCTGGCCAGTGCCGTCAGCGTAGGAAGAAGCGGGCGGCGGCGGTCCCTGACAGGTGACAGGGTCCGCGCCGCCGCACGGGGCGCTCAGAGTTTGGTGGCGGAGAAGGTGTCGCACTGGGTCATGTCGCCGCCGCGGTAGCCGGTGGTGAACCAGGTCTTGCGCTGGTCGGAGGAGCCGTGGGTCCAGCTCTCCGGGTTGACCTTGCCGGTGGCCTGCTTCTGGATGCGGTCGTCGCCGACGGCCGCGGCGGCGTCCAGGCCCTGGGCGATGTCCTGGTCGGTGATCGAGGTGATCAGCGGGCGGCCGGTGGAGGGCTGCTTGGTGGTGGTCGCGTAGTGCGCCCACACCCCGGCGTAGCAGTCGGCCTGCAGCTCCAGGCGCACCGAGGCGCTGGTGGCGCCCTGGCGGTCGCCGCCGACCTTCTGCATGGCGCCGGTCAGGGTCTGGATGTGGTGGCCGTACTCGTGGGCGACGACGTAGGACTCGGCGAAGGGGCCGCCCTTGGCGCCGAAGCGGCTGGACAACTCGTCGAAGAAGCCGAGGTCGAAGTAGGCCTTCTGGTCGCCGGGGCAGTAGAACGGGCCGACGGCGGAGGTCGCCGGGCCGCAGGCGGTGTTGACGCGGCCGGTGAACAGCACCGTCTCGGCGCTCTTGTAGGCGGTGCCGCGCCTGGGCAGTTCGGTGCGCCAGAAGTCCTGGAGGCTGTTGGTGACGGCGACGATGCGGCAGTCCTGGCGCTTGTTGGCGTCGGCGCCGGTCTTGCAGGCCTGCCCCACCTCGCCGGCGGTGCGGGTGCCGGCGGAGGAGGTGGAGCCGCCGCCCGAGGACAGGCCCAGCAGCTGGGGGTCCACGCCCAGCAGGACCGCGAACAGCACGGCGATCAGGCCCACCGCCCCGCCGCCGATGGCGACCTTCCCGCCCGGGATGCCGCGCCGGTCGTCGACCTGTGAGGTGTCGAGGTCGCCCTGGTCGTCGAACTGCATGCCTGTGCCCGCTTCTGTCTCGTCGTCGTACGCGTGTGCCCGCCCCGGGTCCCCGCGGCGGGCCGCACCAGCCTACGGGGGCGGGCGGCCCAGGCCCGTCACCGAGCGGGGCTCACGCGCGGGAGGGGCTCACGCGCGGGCCGCGAGTCCGGCGCCGCCCACCACGCGCAGCAGCTCCAGGCGCCCGGCGCTGTCACTGCCCGGCGCGGCGCTGTTGACCACCAGCACCTGGTCCGTGCCCCCGGCGACCAGCACCTCGCACTCCAGCTCCAGGCGCCCCACCTGCGGGTGCAGCACCGTCTTGCGGCTGCTGCGCCGCACGGCGACCTCGTGGCGCTCCCAGTAGGCGGCGAACTCCGGCCCGGTGGCGTGCAGTTGGGCGAGCAGTTCGGCCACGCGCGGATCCCCGGGGCGGGCGGCGTGGGCGGCGCGCAGGTGGGCGACGTGACCGCGGGCCAGGTCCTCGTGCTCCTCGGGCGCGAACAGCTCGCGCGAGGCGGGTTCGGCGAACCAGCGCAGCACGAGGTTGCGCCGCCCGGGCGGGTGCGCGGCGACGTCGCCGAGGAGGGCGGCGGCCATCGCGTTCTGCACGAGGACGTCACCGAGGTCGGACAGCACCTGGGCGGGGGTGTCGTGGAGGCGGTCGAGGATGAGCAGCAGGCCGGGGCGCACGTGGGTGAGCGGGCTGTGACGGCGCGGCGGTTCGTGGCCGGAGAGGTGGAAGAGGTGGTCGTGCTCGTCCTCGCTCAGGCGCAGGGCGCGGGCCAGGGCCGCCAGGAGCTGGGGCGAGGGCTGGGGGCCGCGGGCCTGTTCGAGGCGGGCGTAGTAGTCGACGGACAGGCCGGCGAGGTGGGCGACCTCCTCGCGGCGCAGCCCGGGGGTGCGGCGGCGGGCGGTGGGCGCCAGGCCGCAGTCGGCGGGGGTGAGGCGGGCGCGGGAGCGGGTGAGGAAGTCGGCGAGGGCCGGTCGGTCGATCATGCGTCCAAGGATGACCCGGCGGGGCGGGGTAGCCAACTGTTGTCAATTTCATCAGCGTTCCTCAATAATTCGGGCGTTTCGTCCGGTTGTCGGTGATGAGCGGTACGGTCGGCTGGTGATCGTGACGCAGGCGTACCGGTTTGCGCTCGACCCGACACAGCGTCAGGCCAGTGCGTTGCTGCGGCATGCCGGGGCGGCGCGGGTGGCCTACAACTGGGCGCTCGCGCGGGTCAAGGCGAACCTGTCCCAGCGGGAGGCGGAGAGGTCCTACGGCATCGAGGACCTGACGCCCTCGTTCGGCTGGTCGATGTACTCCCTGCGCAAGGCGTGGAACCAGGCCAAGAACGACGTCGCACCGTGGTGGCCGGAGTGCTCCAAGGAGGCCTACGCCACCGGACTGGACCAGCTCGCCGCGGCGCTGAAGAACTGGTCCGGCTCCAGGAACGGCAAACGCAAGGGCCGCCCGATGGGCTTCCCGCGCTTCAAATCGAAGAACAAGGCCGTCAAGTCCTGCCGGTTCACCACCGGCGCCATCCGCCTGGACGGGCGCACGCACGTCGTGCTGCCCGTGCTCGGCCGGATCAAGACGCACGAGTCCACCCGCAAGCTCGCCCGCAGGATCGAGAACGGCACCGCGAGGATCAAGTCCGCGACCGTGCGCCTGGACGCCGGGCGCTGGCACGTCGCGTTCTCGGTCGAGGTCGACCGACCCGACGCGGCACCGGCGCGGCCGGACGCGGTGATCGGCGTCGACCTCGGTGTGAAGACCCTCGCGGTGTTCTCCGACGGCCGGCCCCCGGCCGAGAACCCGAAACACTACGACCACGCCCGCCGGAAGCTCCGGCGCCTGTCGCGCACCGTCTCCCGCCGCACCGGCCCCGACCGCCGCACCGGCCGGCAACCCTCGAAGCGATGGCTGCGCGCCAACGACCAGCGCAACAGAGTCCACCACCGCGTCGCCGACCTGCGCCGCGACGGCATCCACAAACTCACCACCGAACTCGCCCTCGAGTACGGCACGATCGTGGTCGAAGACCTCAACGTCGCCGGGATGGTCAAGAACCGCAGACTCGCCCGGGCCGTCTCCGACGCCGGATTCGGCGAGATCCGCCGCCAACTCGCGTACAAGACCGAATGGAACGGCGGCCGGCTCGAAGTCGCCGACCGCTGGTTCCCCAGCTCCAAGACGTGCTCCGACTGCCGGGCAGTGAAACCCAAACTGCCCCTGCGAGTACGGACCTTCAGCTGCGAACACTGCGGCCTGGTCATCGACCGCGATGAGAACGCCGCACGCAACCTCGCTTCCCTCGTGAAGCACCACGTCACCGGGAGTGGCCCGGAGACGCAAAACGGACGTGGAGCCGACCGTAAGCCGGGACCAGCTCCCGCCGGTGGCCACGAAGCGTCAACCTCGCACCGGCCCCGAGCCGGATCAGACGAGGACCTTTGCCCAGTAATGGGCAAATCCTTGAGGATCACTGATCCCTCAAGGGACGGATCGGCGGTCCGTGGTTGGAGAGGTCTCTGCCGCGGCGCTCCGAGGGCGGGCAGGGTTTGTTCCTGTCAGCGGTGAACGGCTGTGGACGGAGAAGACTGTGACGACGATTCTGGTGACGGGTGCGACGGGCAAGGTCGGGCGGCGGCTGGTGCCGCGGCTGGTGCGGTGGGCCGGTGCCGGGCGGGTGCGGGTGCTGGTGCGCGACGCCGCCCGGGCCGGCGACCTGGCCGCCCTGGGGGTGGACGTGGTCAGCGGGGACCTGCGGGAGGCGGGCGACCGGGCGCGGGCGCTGGACGGCGCGTCGGTGGTGGTGAACGTGGCGGCGGCCTTCCGCGGGGTGCCCGAGGAGGAGGTGTGGGCGGTCAACCGGGACGCGGCCGTGGCGCTGGGGCGCGAGGCGGCGGCGGCCGGGGTGCAGCGGTTCGTCCAGGCGAGCACGACGCTGGTGTACGGGCGGGGGCTGGGGCGCCCGGCCGTGGAGGAGGACCGCCTCGCCCCCGACCCGGCGTGGGGGATCTACCCGGTGTCCAAGGCCGAGGCGGAGGCGGGGCTGGCGGAGCTGGGCGGGCGGCTGCCGCTGGTGGTGGCGCGCCTGGCGTTCGTCTACGGCGAGGGCGACCCGCACCTGGCGGACTCCCTGCACTGGGCCGGCGCCTGGCCCGCGCACCAGCGGCTGGCGACGGTGCACCACGCGGACGTGTCGCAGGCGCTGTGGCGGGCGGCGGTGACCCCGGGGATCGCCGGGCGCACCTACAACGTGTGCGACGACGCGCCGCTGACGGCCTGGGACCTGCACGTCCTGAACGGGGCCGCGCACCCGGGCGGCGGCGCTGCGGCGACGGCGGAGTTCGACCCGTGGGAGGGCCAGGGCTCGACGGCGGCGGCGCGCCGGGACCTGGGGTGGCGCCCGCAGTACCCGTCGGCGTGGGCCGCGCTGGAGGCGGGGGCGCTGTAAGGGGTCCGCCCCCGGGCCCGGTGCGGGCGGGGGCGGACCGGGTGGCTCACGCCGTGGGCACCGGTGCGGGTGCGGGGGCGTAGCCGGCCGGGCGGGTGGTGAAGGTGCCGCGGCCCTGGGTGCGCGAGCGCAGGCGGCTCGCGTAGCCGAACAGCTCGGCCAGCGGCACCACCGCCGTCACCTGGGCGCCCGCCCGGGTGACGTCGGTGGCCTGGACGTGGCCGCGGCGGGCGGCGAGGTCGCCGAGGACGGTGCCCAGCGCGTCCTCGGGCACGCTGACCGTCACCTGGACGACGGGCTCCAGCAGCTGGAGGCGCCCGGCCCGCAGGGCCTCGCGCACGCCGTTGCGGGCGGCGGTGCGGAAGGCGAGCTCGGAGGAGTCCTTGGGGTGGGTCGCGCCGTCGGTGAGGGTGACGCGCACGCCGGTGACGGGGTGGCCGCCGAGCGGGCCCTCGGCGAGGGCGTCGCGGCAGCCGGCCTCGACGGCCTGCACGTACTCGCGCGGGACCCGTCCGCCGGTGACGGTGGACGCGAACACGAACTCCTCCTCTTGTGTGTTGTCCAGGGGCTGGACGTCGAGCACCAGGTGCGCGAACTGGCCGGCGCCGCCGTCCTGTTTGACGTGCCGGTGGACGAAGCCGCTGACGCCTGCGGCCAGGCGTTCGCGGTGGGCCACGCGCGGGCGGCCCACGACGGTGTCGATGCCGTGCTCGCGGCGGATCTTCTCCGCCGCGACCTCCAGGTGCAGCTCCCCCAGCCCGGCCAGCGTGCGCTGCCCGGTCTCGGGGTCGGTGCGCACCCGCAGCGACGGGTCCTCCTCGGCGAGGCGGGCCAGCGCGGTGGCGAGCTTGTCGGTGTCGGCGGCGCGGCGGGCCTCGACGGCGACGGTGACGACGGGCTCGGCGCTGGCCGGGGCCTCCAGCAGGATCGGGGCACCGGGCGCGCACAGGGTGGCGCCGGCGCGGGCGGCCTTGGGGCCGATCACGGCGACGATGTCCCCGGCCAGGGCCCGGTCGGTCTCGGTGCGGCGGTCGGCCTGGACGCGCAGGATGCGCGCGACGCGCTCCAGGCGGCCGGTGGCGGTGTCCAGCACGAGGTCTCCCTTCTCCAGTCGGCCGGCGTAGACGCGCAGGTAGGTCAGGCGTCCGGTGGGGGCGGCGCTCACCTTGAACGCCAGGGCGGTGAACGGCTGCCCGGGGTCGGCGGCGCGCTCCAGGACGGTGTCGTCGCCGGGGCCGGCGGTGCCGCGCACGGCGGGCACGTCCAGCGGGGAGGGCAGGTAGGCGCAGACGGCGTCCAGGAGCGGTTCGATGCCGCGGTTGCGGTAGGCGGAGCCGCACAGCACCACCACCGCCTCGCCGGCGGCGGTCAGGTCGCACAGGGCGGCCGTCAGGGTGGCGGCGCCCAGGGCGCCGTCGGTGCAGAACTCCTCCAGGGCGCCGGGGTGCAGGGCCGCCACCTCCTCCTCCAGGGCGCGCCGGCGGGCGGCGGCCTCGTCGGCGAGGTGCGCGGGCACCGGGTGCTCGCGCATGCCGTCCTCCTCGCTCCAGGTCAGGGCGCGCAAGGTGATCAGGTCGACGACGCCGGTGAACGCGTCCTCGGCGCCGACGGGCAGCTGCACGGCCAGCGGGTGCGGGTGCAGGCGCTCGCGGATGGAGGCGACGGCGGTGTCCAGGTCGGCGCCGGCGCGGTCCAGCTTGTTGACGAACGCGATCCTGGGCACGCCGTGGCGCTCGGCCTGGCGCCACACCGACTCGCTCTGCGGCTCGACGCCGGCCACCGCGTCGAACACCGCGACCGCGCCGTCCAGGACGCGCAGCGAGCGCTCGACCTCGTCGGCGAAGTCGACGTGGCCGGGGGTGTCGATGAGGTTGATCCGGTGCCCGGCCCAGGCGCAGGAGACGGCGGCGGCGAAGATGGTGATGCCGCGGTCGCGTTCCTGGGGGTCGAAGTCGGTGACGGTGGTGCCGTCGTGGACCTCGCCGCGCTTGTGGGTGGTGCCGGTGAGGTAGAGGATCCGTTCGGTGACGGTGGTCTTGCCGGCGTCGACGTGGGCGAGGATGCCGAGGTTGCGGACGGCGGCGATCGCGGTGGCGGTGCCGGTGGTCGTGGTGGTGGCGGTGCTGGTGGTGGTCTCGGTGCGCATGGCCCGGCCTTTCGGAGGTGATCCGCGGGTGGGTGGGCGCGCGATTCGACGGGTGCCGACGTGACGTCACCTGTGGTGGCGTGTGCGGCCCTCGGCCGTCTGCGGGTGGCCTTGTTCAGGCATTCGTCGCACCCGTCCCCCGGTGCCGGCCGCGCAGCGGGCACCGGAAGGACGGGGACACCAGGATCACCTCGTACCGGGACGCGGGAGAGGCGGCAGGAGCCGTGGAGGGGGCGGCGGCGGTGCGCTGGGCGGCCATGGCCACTCCCCTCCCCTGACTGCTGGTCTCGGCGCGTCACGGGCGTGACTGCCCGGCGAGTCTAGGGAAGGCGGGCGGCGCGGCGCGACGGGATTTCCCGCGGCCTTGTGCGCGGGTGTGTCAGTGCGGGGTGTGTCAGTGCGCGGACTGCTTCCAGGCGGTGGCGGTGAAGGTGAGGTCGCGGTCGGGATCCTTGACGCGCAGTTCGAGGTACATGACGCTGTGGCCGGACTGGTCGCTGCTGTCGAGGCAGAACCGGGTACCGGCGGTGAGCTGGTCGTAGGTCAGCGCGGTGTTCTTGTACTTCTGCCGGCTGTCCAGCTGCTGGAGCGCCGTCAGGCAGCCGGCGAGGTCCTTCGGCGCGTCCACGGGGGCGACGAGGTCGGTGGCGATGTGCAGGACGGGCGCGGCGCCCTGGCCGTCGCACTGGTAGGTGACGTTGCCCCGCCGGGCGGTGGCGTGCGGCGGGCCGGCCGGGTCGTCGAGCTGGACGCCCCAGCCCGATCCGCCGTTGAACGGGCAGCTCCCGCCCTGCATGGTGAACGTGGCCGGCTGGTAGAGCTGGACGTAGGCCGGGCCGCCCGCACTGGGCGTCAGCGTCGGGCCGCGCCCGGGCACGGGGAGTCCTCCGGGCTGCTCGCGGGTGCCCGTCGCGGCGGACGCGGCGCCGGTGTCCGGGGAGGAGCCGGGGGCGTTGACGAAGGCGATCACCAGGCCGGCGGCCAGCAGCATACAGGCGCCGATGAGCGCGATGCGCCGGCGGCGGGCGCGGATGACGCGGGGGTCGTCGAAGGTGACCGGGGACAGGAGGACGGGCCTGCGGGGCGCCTCGATGGCCCGGGGCGGCTCGGCGGCCCGGGGCGGTTTCGGTGTGTCGACGGCGGTCGGGGTCGGTACCGGTAGCGGTACCGGGGGCTGCGGTTGCCCGGCCGGCGGGCGCAGGCGGGCCAGGGCGGCGTGGGCGTCCTCGGGCCGGTCGGCGGGGTGTTTGGCGAGCAGGTCCAGGACGAGGGCATCCAGGTGCGCGGGGATGCCGGCGCGCACGGTGCCGGGGGCGGGCGGGGTCTTGTCGATGTGCTGGTAGAGGATCGAGCCGATGTTGCCGGTGGCGGTGTCGACCCAGGGGCTGCCGGTGAGCAGCTGGTAGAGGACGCAGCCGAACGCGTACAGGTCGGTGCGGTGGTCGAGGCCGGTGGCGCCGTTGATCTGTTCGGGGGCCATGTAGAGCGGGGTGCCGGCGATGGCGCCGGTGGCGGTGAGCTGGGTGGCGCCGGCCAGGCGGGCGATCCCGAAGTCGCAGATCTTGACCCGTCCGCCGTCCAGCAGGAACAGGTTGGCGGGTTTGATGTCGCGGTGGACGATGCCGTGCGCGTGGGCGGCGGCCAGGGCCTCCAGCACCTGGGCGGCGAGGTCGAGGGCCTGCTCCAGGGGCAGCCCGCCGGGGTGGCCGGCGATGGTGTGCTGCAGGTCGCGGCCCCGCATCAGCTCCATAACGAGGAACAGCAGGGGCTGCGTGCCGTCGTGGTGCTCGCCGACGTCGAAGACGGTGGTGATGCCCGGGTGGACCAGCTGGGCGGCGATCTCGGCCTCGCGGCGGAAGCGGGCCACCTCGGTGGCGTCCGCGCCGGCGGCCAGCGGCAGGATCTTGACGGCCACCGGGCGGCGCAGCCGCCGGTCGGTGGCGCGCCACACCTCGCCCATGCCGCCGCGGCCGATCAGGCCGGCCAGCTCGTAGCGGTCGGCCAGTTCCATCCCCGTGCGCACCGGCACTCCCCCGTGATCCGTGACACCCGCGCCCCTCGCGCGCGGGTCATTCCACCAGCGCGCGAGGGGCCCGGTCCAGTCGCGGAGGTGCGCACGGCGCGGGGCGGGGCGGGCGCATCTGCCGGCCGGCGTCCGTACGTTCCCGGACGACCGGTACCGCGGGCGGCCGCCGGGCCTGCCCTCCCCCGGAGGGTTCCGCGAGCCAGGCGTACCGGCGGCAGCTGCTTCCCGGCCCCGCCGCCGACGGCCGGGACCCGCGGCTCTCACAATCCCTCGCCCCCCCGGAGAGCTCCGCGAGGCCGCCCGGCGAACCGGCGGCAGCCACCTCCCGGCCCCGCCGCCGACGGCCGGGACCCGCGGCTCTCACAATCCCTCGCCCCCCCGGAGGGCTCCGCCAGGCCGCACGGCGAACCGGCGGCCGTCCCGCCGGGAGTGGCGGACGTCAGTCGAAGAGGCGGCGGTGGTGGGCCAGGGCGGCGGCCTCGGTGCGGGAGGTGACGGCGAGTTTGGCGAGGATGTTGGAGACGTGGACGCCGGCGGTCTTGGCGGAGATGAACAGGGCCTCGCCGATGGCGCGGTTGCTGTGGCCCTGGGCGACCAGGCGCAGCACGTCGGTCTCGCGCGGGGTCAGGCCCAGGCCCTGGGCGCCTTCGGGGGCGGTGGTGGTCAGGCGGTGGCGGGCGGCCAGGCGGGCGGCGTGGCGGGTGAGGGCGGGGGCGGGCAGGGCGGTGGCGAGGGCGTCGGCCTCGCGCAGGAACTCCTCGGCGGCGGTGCGCTCGCCGGTGGCCAGGGCGGCGTCGGCGGCGCGCAGCAGGGCTTCGGCGAGGGGGTGGGGGTGGGCGAGGGCGCGCCAGGCGGTGACGGCGGCGTGCTGGGCGGCGGTCTCGGTGCTCAGGAGGGCGCGGCAGGAGGCGCGGTGGGCCTGCTGGAGGGGGCCGGGGGCGGGCAGGTGCTCGACGAGGGCGGTGAGGGCGGTGGTGAGGCCGGCGGCCGCCGGGTCGGGGTGCAGGGTCTGGGCGGTGAGCAGGCCGGTGTGGGCCAGCGGCCAGGCGAGGGCGGGGTGGTCGGCCAGGTGCGGGTCGGCGAGGGCGGTGCGCAGCAGGTGGGCGGCGCGGGTGTGGTCGCCGGTGGCGAGGGCGGTGCGCAGCTGGAGGTCGTGCAGGGGCAGGAGGAATTCGCGGCCGGTGTAGTGGGGGGTCAGGAGGTGTTCGGCGTGGGCGGCGGCCTCGGTGGCGGCGCCGGTGTCGTCGGCGGTGAGGGCGAGGGTGCCCAGGCAGGTGAGCAGGACGGCCCGGTACAGGGGCGGCGGGTCGAGGGCGAGGGCGTCGTCGGCGGCGGTGCGGGCCTGGTCGTGGTGGCCGAGGTGGGTGAGGGCGTCGGCGAGGACGGCGGCCAGGACGGCGCCGCGGCTGCCGGCCAGTCCGGCCCGGCGGGCGGCGTCCAGGCCGTGGCGGGCGGCGGTGGCGGCGTCCTCGTAGCGGCCGTCGGCCTTGTGGGTGACGCAGGCGACGACGGCGACGAGGGCGGCGGTGTCGTCGTCGCCGGCTTCGGCGGCCAGGCGGGCGGCGGTGTCGCAGTGGGCGCGGGCCTGGTGGGGGTTTCCGGTGTGGGAGGCGTGGGCGGCGAGGGTGGCCAGGGCGAGGGCCTGGACGCCGGGGTCGCCGGCCAGGCGGGCGAGGTGGAGGGCGGTTTCGGCGTGGCCGAGGGCCTCGTGGTGGTGGGTCAGGACCCACAGGCGGCTGGCGAGGGTGGCGAGCAGGCGGGCGCGGACGGCGACGGCGGGGGCGTCGGTGGGGGTGTCCGGTGCGGTGGGGGTGTCGGGCAGGGTGCGGACGGCTTCGCGCAGGTCGTCCAGGCCGTCCTGGCCGGCGCGGTGCTTGAGCAGGCTGCGGGTCTCCAGGAGCAGGGCGCGGCGGGCGGCGGCGGCCGGTGCGGCGGGGCCCGTGGGGGTGGTGTCGAGGAGGTCGAGGGCGGTGGTGGCGTGGGCGATGCCGCGCAGGGCCTGGCCGGCGTCCAGGGCGGCGCGGGCGGCGGCGGCCGCCACGTCGGCGCGCTCGGACGGGGCGGCGGCATCGGTGCCGGCATCGGTGTCGGGGTGGCCGCCGGTGGGGTGGCCGTCGGTGGGGTGGCCGTCGGCGGGCCAGAGGTCCAGGACCCGTTCCAGCAGCGCGAGTTGCTCGGCGTAGGCGTGGGCGCGCCGGGCCCGGTCGGCGGCGCGGGCGGCGGCGGCCAGCGCGCGGGGGCGGTCGCCGGCGGCGTGCCAGTGGGCGGCCAGGGCCGCGTCGAGCCGGTCGGGCGCGGCGAGGGCGGGGTCGGCGGCCAGCGCGCGGGCGTAGGCGGCGTGCAGGCGGGCGCGTTCGCCGGGCAGCAGGTCCTCGTGGACGGCGGCGCGCAGCAGGGCGTGGCGGAAGCGGTAGCCGTCGCCGTCGGGCTGCAGCAGGCGGCGTTCGACGGCCTGGCGCAGCCACTGGTCCAGGTCCGCGTGGTCGGGCAGGACGGCGGTGAGCAGGCGGTGGCCGACGGTGTCCTCGACGGCGCAGGCGGCCGAGGCGGCGCGCACCACCTGCCGTGCGGCATCGGGCAGTTCGCGCAGGGCGGTGAGCAGCAGGTCGCGCAGGGGGACGGGGGTGGCGGGGCCGCCGGCCTCGGCGAGGGCCTCGACGAACAGGGGGTTGCCCTGGCTGCGGCGGTGGATCTCCTCGGCGCGGGCGGGGTCGAGTCCGTGGTCGGCCAGCCAGCGGGCGACGTCGGCGCGGCGCAGCGGGGCGGGGTCGACGCGGCGTACGGGGCCCAGGCGGGTGAGGGCGGTGAGCAGGGGGTGCAGGGGGTGGTCGTCGGGCAGGTCGGTGGAGCGGTGGGTGGCCAGGAGGAGGACGCCGGGGCGGGTGAGGGTGCGGGCGAGGTAGAGCAGGAGGTCGCGGCTGGAGGTGTCGGCCCAGTGGAGGTCCTCGACGACCAGGACGACGGGGTGGTGTGCGGCGGCGGCCTCGACGAGGGTGCGGACGGCGTCGAAGAGGCGGGAGCGTCCGTGGGGGTCGGGTGCGGGCGGTGTCCGGGGGTCGTCGAGGGCGTGCGGGTGGGGGGTGTCGTCGAGTTCGGGCAGCCAGGGGGCGAGGGCGCGGCGCCCGGCGGGGCCGAGGGCGCCGGCCGTCCACGGGGTGCCGAACTCGCGTGCCAGGGCGCGCAGCAGGGCGGCGAACGGGGCGTAGGGGAGGCTGTCGGCGCCCAGGGCCAGGCAGCCGCCGAGGTAGGCGCGGGTGTCGGTGTGCGCGGCGAGGTGGGTGGTGAACTCCTCGACGAGGCGGGTCTTGCCGATCCCGGCTTCCCCGCCGACGAGGACCGTCAGCGGGCCGGCGGCGCACGCGTGGGCGTGGGCGTCGGCGAGGGCGCGCAGTTCGGCGCTGCGGGCCAGCAGGGGCGCGGGGCGGGACGGCGTGATCACCGGCGGCATCCTACGTCGGGGCGGGCGGGGGCGCGCCGAGGTGCTCGGGGCGGGCGGGGCGGCCGGGGCGGGCGGGTCAAGGTCCTGGCCGAGGACCTGGCCGAGGCGGCCGACGCCCTGGCCGGGGCCTGGGTTGTGTGCCGTTCGGCAGGGTTCGGGGCGCCCGGGCGCCGGATCTGAAGAGGTGTCTAGGCAATCCGCCCCATGTGCGGGGCGGGTGTGCGGAGCGAGGCTCTTCCCAGCGGTGATCGACACCGCCGCGCACCACGCGGTGCGCCGACGAAAGGCTCCGTCCGTGCACACCGTTCTTCCCGATCCGCGCCGCTGGCGCACCCTGCCGGTGATCCTGCTGGCGACCTTCATGGCCGCGTTCGACTACATGGTCGTCAATGTCGCCGCTCCCTCCCTGGCCCGCGACCTGGGGGCGGGTCCGGCCGCGCTCGAACTGGTCGTCGGCGGCTACGGGTTCACCTACGCGGCGGGCCTGGTCACCGGCGGCAAGCTGGGCGACCTGTTCGGCCACCGGCGTCTGTTCCTGCTCGGCATGGCGGGCTTCACGGCCGCGTCCCTGCTGTGCGGGCTGGCCGCCAGTGCCCCCGAGCTGATCGCCGCCCGTCTCGTGCAGGGCCTGGCGGCGGCGGCGATGGCCCCGCAGGTCCTCGCCCTGATCACGGCCGCCTTCCCGGCCGGGGAGCGCCCGCGCGCCCTGGCCTGGTTCGGGCTGACGATCAGTCTGGGCGGCATAGCCGGGCAGGTGCTGGGCGGAGCGCTGCTGCAGGCCGACGTGTTCGGCCTGGGCTGGCGGGTGATCTTCCTGGTGAACGGGCCCGTCGGCGTCGCCGCGCTCGCCGCGGCCGCCCGTCTGCTGCCCCGGCGCGCCCCTGCCGCCCGCCCCGGCCTGGACCCGGTCGGCGCGCTCGCCCTGACCCTCGCCCTCGCGCTCGCCCTGGTGCCGCTGGTGGTCGGACGCGAGGAGGGCTGGCCGCTGTGGAGCGTGCTGTCGCTGGCGGCCGCCGTGCCCGCGCTGGCCGCGGCCCTGGCCTGGATGCGCCGTGTGGCCGCGCGCGGCGGCGAGCCGCTGCTCGACCTCGCCCTGTTCGCCTCCCGCCCGCTGCGCGTCGGACTGCTCGTCAACGTCGCCGTCATGGCCGCCTTCGGCGGCCTGATGCTCACCACCACCCTGCTCCTGCAGGGCGGGCTCGGCCTGGACGCCGCCCACGCCGGGCTGGTGTTCGTGCCGCTGGGCGCCGGCACCATGACCGCCGCCCTGCTCGGCCGGCACCTGGCCGCCCGCCTGGGCCCGCGCGCCCTGCCGGCCGGCAACGCCCTGGGCACCGCCGGCATCGCCCTGCTCGCCCTCGAACTGCACCTGGCCGGCGCCTCGGCCGGCGCCCCGCTGATAGCCGCGCCGCTGGCCCTGGTGGGCCTGGGCAGCGGGCTGACCATGCCCGCCCTGACCGGCACCGTCCTGGGCGGCGTGCGCCCCGAGCGGGCCGGCGCCGCCTCCGGGATCCTGACGACCACCCAGCAGTTCTCCACCGCCACCGGCGTGGCCGTCCTCGGCGCCGTCTTCTTCTCCGCCCTGGGCCACCACCCCACCCCGGCCGGCTACGCGGGCGCCGCCGAACACGCCCTGTGGCTCGCCGCGCTGCTGTACGCGGCGGCGACCGCCCTGGTCACGCGGCTTCCCCGGCCCCAGGCACCCGCCGCCGCGCCCGTCTCCGCGCCCGTCTCCGCGCCCGTCACCGCCGCGGCCCCGGACACCAAGACCCCCGTCTCCGCCTGACCCGCTGCCCCCCTTTGCCCTCCCCTTCGCCCCCCTTTGCCCTCCCCTCCCCCCTCCCCCTGAAGGACTGATCACGATGCGCGGCTTCATCACCGACCCCACCGCCCCGGCCGGCCTGCGCCTGAGCGACACCCTGCCCGAACCCGAGCCCGCCGACGGCGAGTTCCTCATGGCCGTCCACGCCTACGCCCTCAACCGCGACGAGCTCAACCTCATCCGCCGCCGCCCTGACGGCTGGCGCCCCGGCCAGGACGTCGCCGGCACCGTGCTGCGCGCCGCCGCCGACGGCACCGGCCCCGCCGCCGGCACCCGCGTGCTGGCGCGCCTGGACGAGCACGGCTGGGCCGAGCGCGCGGCCGTGCCCGTCCACAGCGCCGCCGTCCTGGCGGACACCGTCCCCTTCACGCAGGCGGCGACCCTGCCCATCGCGGGCGTCACCGCCCTGCGGGCCCTGCGCCAGGGCGGCCCGCTCCTGGGCGCGAACGTCCTGGTCACGGGCGCCACCGGCGGCGTCGGCCAGTTCGCCGTCCAGCTCGCGGCGGCCGCCGGCGCCCGCGTCACCGCCCACGTCAGCCGGCCCGAACGGGCCGAGGCCGCCCGGGCCCTGGGCGCCCGCCACACCGTCACCGGCCTCGCGGACGCCGCCGCCCACGGCCCCTACCAGCTGGTCCTGGACGGCATCGGCGGCCCCGGCCTCACCGACGCCGTCCGCCTCCTCGCCCCCGGCGCCACCGCCGTCCTGTACGGGAACGTCGCCGGGCCCTCCCAGCTGTCCATCGGCGACTTCTACGCCCAGGGCTGGAACGCCCGCCTCGTCGGCCTGATCAGCGGCGACCCCGCCGGCGCCGCCGGCGAGGCCGGTCCGGGCATGGCGGCCGACCTCGCCACCCTGGTACGCCTGGTCGCCGACGGCCGGCTCACCCCCCACACGAGCCTCACCGCCGACTGGACCCGCACCCCCGACGCCCTCACCGCCCTGGCCCGCCGCGACATCCGCGGCAAGGCCGTCCTGACCCTGCCCCCGGCCGGCACCGACCCCACCCTCGACCGCCACCTGTGACCCGCCCCGCAACGGGCCACCGGCCCCCGCCGAGCCGGCTCCCACACCAACTCCCGGGCCGCGCAGCCCGATCGCCCCGGTCACCGACCAACTTTCCTGCCACAAAGGCCAGTTCGGCCGGAATGGCCCGCGCTCCGGCCACCACCGCATCCGTCCCCATACCGACGGATCCTGGCAGACTGGCGCCATGACGAGGAAGCCGATGATCGTGCTCACCGACACCGTGGACGCTTCGGCCGACCGCGTGTTGGACCTCATTGCCCGCACGTTCAGCGGAGTCGTGGGGCTGGATCCGGCACGGGCCGAAATCGACCGGGAGCAGGGCCGGTTCGCCTATCAGGGCGGCTGGTGGTACCGCGGAGAGTACGAGGTCACCGCGGAGGCCGGGCGCACCAGGGTCACGCACCGGGTCTTCAACGTGGCCGGCCGGGGCAGCAGGTGGGCCGTCCCCTTGGCCAACAAGTTCTTCTTCGGCTTCCGCGAGCGGACCGAGGCGGGCTTTCGCGAGCTGCTGCACGAGGCCGGTCGGGACCACTGACTCCGGTACCGCATGGCGCACGAGAACTCCCGCGTCCCGGAAGGCGTTGCGCCCCGACCCGGCAGCTCGATCGTCCCGTACGGGCGGCGGTCGTGTTTGAGGACGGTGGCCGGGTCGGCGGCGTGGGGGCGCGGCCGTCGTCAAAGGCGTCGTCGGCGTCGTCGCCGCAGTCGTCGAACAGGTAGCGGGGCCGGACGTCGGGCTCGGCGGTGCGGACGCCCCTGGGTGCTCCCCCGCGCCTACCCGGCGCAGGCCGGGATCGGGTCCGTTCCCGGGCAGCAGGTGGTGTCCTCGTCGGCGATCACCTCGGTGCAGCCCCCGCAGAGCCACACCGTCTCGGGCTCGACGGGCCCGGACGCGGACACCTCGTTGTCACGTACCGTCAGCTGCCAGGTGTCCCAGGACTCCTCGCCCTGGGCGTCGATCACGCCGTCGAGCACGTGATCGAAGGTGAAGTCCCCGAACCCGGGCTCGCCCTGGGCGTGGGCGCCGGGCTTGAGGAAGTGGCCGACCAGGTAGGCCATCCACTCGGGCGCTTCGTAGAACTTCTCGTGCCCGTTCCACTCGATCGCGGCGCCGTCGTCCGTGGGCTCCCACTGGCACCACAGGCCGGGCTGGCCCGCCGGGGGCCTGCCGGAGTCGCGGACGTCCGGGTCGGGGCCCTGTCCCGCGTGGCCGGTGCCGTCGACGTAGTAGGGGCCGTTGGCACGGTCCATGCGCCGGGTGCCGGCGAACTTCCGCAGGTAGGCGGCCTCCTGCTCGTTGAGTGGCGGCTCGACGGCGATCCGGCCGGTGAATTCCGTGGTGTAGCCCATGCCCGGGATCGTAGCCACGCCCTCCGACATCCCGGACCGGCCCGACGGGCGGAGGGCCGCCGTGACGGGTGTTCAGCCGCCGGTACGGGCCGGCCTGGGAGTGTCCGGCTGCGGGGCGCCGGGGCGGACGGGATTGCGGGCGGGGCTGCGGGGACGGCCGAGGAGGACGCCGGCCAGGACCAGGACCAGTCCGGCCCCCTGCCGCGCGCCCAGGTCCTCGCCGCCGAGCGCCGTGCCCAGCAGCACCCCGGCGAGCGGGTTGAGCAGGCCGAGCAGGCCGACGGTGCCGGCCGGCAGGTGGCGCAGGCCCGCGAACCAGAGCGCGAACGCGAGCGCGGTCGCGACCACGGTCACGTAGCCGAAGGCGAGCAGCACACGCGCGTCCATGGCGGGCGGCGGGCCTTCGGCGGCGGCGGCCAGCGGCAGCAGGAGCAGGCCGCCGGCGGTCAGCTGCCAGGAGGTGGCGGCCAGCGGGTCGGCGCCCTCGCGCCAGCGCGCGGCCAGGACGTAGCCGACGGAGGAGACGAGCATGGCCGCCGTGGAGGCCGCGAGCCCGCCGGCGGTCACCGTGGCGCCGGAGCCCAGGAGCATCAGCGCGACCCCGCCGAGCCCGACGAACGCGCCCGCCAGGTGGGCGCGCCGGGGGCGCTGGCCGGCCAGGGCCCAGGCGGTGAGCAGCATGGCGAGCGGGGAGGCGGCCATGACGGTGGCGGCGGTGCTGGTGGGCAGCTGCTGGGAGGCGAGGTAGAGCAGGACGAAGAAGACGGCGGTGTTGAGGGTGCCGAGCAGGGCCGAGCGCCACCACCAGGGGCCGTGGGGGCGGCGGCGGGCGAGGGCGAGCAGGAGCAGGCCGGCGGGCAGGGCGCGCAGGGCGGCTCCCCACAGGGGCTGGTCGGGGGGCAGCCAGGCGCGGGTGACGTAGTAGTTGGCGCCCCAGGCGAGGGGGGCGAGGGCGGTCAGGAGCACCCACCGCAGATTACCTTCCATGGAAGCCAATATAGCTTCCCGGGAAGCTATGCGCGCTACGATGGGTGCCATGGAGCCGAAGCACCCCGCGCCGCAGGACCCGCAGGACCCCCACCGGCAGAACCCGCAGGACCCCGCCCCGCAGGACTCACAGGCCCCCGACCGGCAGGACCCCGACCGACAGGACCCGCAGGGCCCGCCGGGCCCGGACCACGTGGCCGCGATCCAGGCCGAGTGGCGCCGCGAGCGTCCCGACCTGGACGTCTCCCCGCAGGCCGTGATCGGGCGCCTGCACCGTCTGGCCGCGCGCCTGACCGGCGAGCTGAACCTGGTCTACGCGCGCTACGGCCTGGGCGAGGGCGAGTTCGACGTCCTGGCGGCGCTGCGCCGGGCCGGGGCTCCGTACGAGCGGGCGCCCGGGGAGCTGGCGGCGCACACGATGGTGACCACCGGGGCGATGACCAAGCGCATCGACCGGCTGGAACGGGCCGGGCTGGTCACCCGCCGCCAGGCCGAGGGCGACCGGCGCGGGCGCGTGGTCGCGCTCACCGGGGCGGGCGTGCGGCTGATCGACGAGGCGTTCACCGCGCACATGCGCAACGAGCACCGGCTGCTCGCCCTGCTCGACCCCGGGCAGGCGCGCGCGCTGGAGGGGCTGCTGAC
This sequence comes from Kitasatospora sp. NPDC057936, assembly GCF_042887525.1. Classification (NCBI taxonomy): domain Bacteria; kingdom Bacillati; phylum Actinomycetota; class Actinomycetes; order Kitasatosporales; family Streptomycetaceae; genus Kitasatospora; species Kitasatospora sp. NPDC057936. The sequence continues at coordinate 3,517 of NZ_JBHVPD010000051.1, read as the reverse complement.
CGTCTGGCAGCAGCGCCTGGAGGCGGGCCCGGACACCGGCCGCCCGGACGGCGGCCACCGACCCGCGCGGGCCCGCACAATGTGACGCATGACCAGCACCCCTGCGCCGCAGCCCCCGTCCGGCACCCCCTCCCCCGCGCCGCCCTTCTTCACGGAGAGCCCGGCGGCGCGGGCGGACCGGCGGCTGATCGAGCTGCTGCAGGAGCTGCGGGTGCTGCAGACCGGGGTGCAGATCGTGTTCGCGTTCCTGCTCGGGGTGGCCTTCACCCCGCGCTTCGCCGAGCTCGGCGACCTGCAGCAGGACGTGTACGTCACCACGCTGCTGCTGGCGGTGCTGGCCTCCGCGGTGTTCGCGACGCCGGTGGCGCTGCACCGCGGGCTGTTCCGCCACCCGGGCAAGGAACGGATCGTCAGGGTGTCGGTGCGCATCGCCCAGCTCGGCCTGGTGCTGCTGGCCTCGGCGCTGAGCGGCGCGGTGCTGCTGGTGCTGGACGTCGTCCTCGGCACACCGGTGGCGCTGGTGATCTCCGGGGTGGTGGCGCTGGTCTTCGCGGGCCTGTGGTTCGTCCTGCCGTGGGCGGTGCGGCGCCCGCTGGAACGCGAGGCCACGGCCGCCGGAACAACGGTGATCAAGCCGTGACCTGCACGAATTTCAGTTCACCCGCGACCGGCCACTAGCGTTTGCCCGTGAACAGCAGTAGCAGCAACAGCAACAACAGCAGTGACGACCGCGGCGGCGAGCTGCCCCGGGTCTGGCCGCGCAACCTGGCGTACGCGGCGGGCGCGGCGGCGGTCGCCTTCGCGGTGATGCGGGTCCTCCAGCCCGCCGGCGACGACGGCGCCCCGGCCGCGAAGCCCGCCCCGGCGCCCGCCGCCTCCACCCCCGCGCCCGGCGCGCCCGCCTCCGCCCCCTCCCCCGCCGCTTCGGCCTCGCCGGGCGCGCCGGGCGCGCTGGCGCCGATCGCGCTGGAGGACGCGTACCCGGCGCAGGTGACGGCCGGCGGCATCGTCTACACCCGGGTCGGCTCGAAGACGCTGACCACGTGCACGAGCGCGGACTCGGTGGGCCCGCGCCTGATCGCGCTGGTGAAGCAGGGTCACGGCTGCCTCAGCCACCAGATCGCCCTGTACAAGGACGAGCGGAGCAACCAGTACAACCTGTCGGTGTTCACCTTCAGCGACCCCGCCGACACCGCCCACGTGCTCACCCGGCTGGCCGCGGACATCACCGACCACCAGGTCGGCGCCCAGGCCCCGCCCCCGGGCGCGGGCCTGCCCGTCCTGCCGGCCGACAGCGGGATGGTGCAGTCCTTCGCGGGCGCCGGCCGCGCGATGATCGTCGGCCTCGGCCAGTGGTCCGACGGCCACGCCACCGACTACCAGCACCTGACCGACCGTCTGAGCCCGCTGCTCGACGCGGTCTCCAAGAAGGCCCTGGCCCACGAGACCGGCAAGCCCCCCGCCGGCGCGAGCTGACCGAAGGCCGCGGGCGCCGCGATCACCGCCCGTACACGCACACACGCCGAGGCCCTGCCGCCCCCGTGGCACCAGGGGCAGCAGGGCCTCGGCGCTCTCCGGACGGGGCCTGCGGGAATCCGCGGACGCCGAATGCCCCGCAGGAGCGCCGGAACCCGGAGCACCGGAGCCCGGAGGGCCGGAAGACGGCCACCACCGCGGCACCGCCTCCCCGGGACCGCACACCCCGCGCACCCCGCACACCGAAGTGTCCGGGAAAGCTCCCCGACTCTCCTTCGTCCACGCCTGATCCGAGTACGCGGCGAACGCACGGCACACGATGCGAACCGTCCGGAGAACGGGACGCGGAATTCCCGGCCGTGGCGCGAACCGGCTCTTCAGGTTTCCGCAACGGTCTCCAACACCCCGGTACGCGCCGGGCCGCAATATCCCGGCAACCCCCCGGACCAGCGCGGGAACCTGCGTGATCATGCAGATCGCCGAGGATTTCCGGCCAAGATCCCCAACGGGCGCAGCCGTTTCTGCACGTCCTGTGATCTCCTACTCTTTGGCTTTGCCTTACTCCCCCATGACCTTCGGTCAGGTGTCCCGGGGGAACGGTGCGGGCCGTCCCGGGCGCATTGCACCGCAAGGTCCGCATGCGCTGCGGAGCTGCAGAAACGGGGGGATGGGTGCACGGGGCGAGTAGTCCTGCGCGGAGGGGTGCCGCTGTCCTGCCCGGCGCCGCCGTCGGCAGTGCCGCTGCTGCCACCGCCGCCACTGCCGCCGTCATCGTCACTGCCGCCGTCATCGCCGCTACCACCACCGCCGGCTGATCCCGGCCTTTCCCAGGGGGGAACGTTCCCATGTCCCACAGCACTTCGTCCCGTTCGCGCCGCGCGGGCATACTCTGCGTCGCGGTCGCCGCGGCAGCCGGTGCGCTGACCACCTTCTCCGCCGCGCCGGCCGGGGCCGTCGTCGGGGACGCGGCGGCGGACGGGGCGTACGCCTACACCGCGAAACTCTCGATCGGTGACGGCCTGCGCTCCTGCACCGGTGCGCTGGTGGACCGCAACTGGATCGTCACGGCCGCCGGTTGCTTCTCCGACGACCCGGCGCAGCCGCAGACGCTGACGGCCGGCGCGCCGAAGTGGAAGACCACCGCCGTCGTCGGGCGCACCGATCTGGCCGGGTCGGCCGGGCGGGAGGTGCAGGTGACGCAGCTGGTGCCGCGGGCCGACCGGGACCTGGTGCTGGCGCGGCTGAGCACGCCGGTGGACGGCATCGCGCCGCTGGCCGTGGCGACGGGCGCGCCGGTGGCGGGCGAGAAGCTGCGTGTGGCGGGGTACGGGCGCACCAAGGACGAGTGGGTGCCGGGCAGGCTCCACTCGGGGGTGTTCGGTCTGGACGCCGTGCAGGCGACGGCCGTCGCCACCAGTGGCCAGAACGGGGCGGCGGTGTGCAAGGGCGACACGGGTGCGCCCACGGTCCGTGAGACGAACGGCAGGGCCGAGCTGGTGGCGGTGGCGTCGCGTTCGTGGCAGGGCGGGTGCCTGGGGGTGGCCGAGACCCGTACCGGGGTGTCCTCCAGCCGGGTGGACGACGTGGCCGGGTGGGTCAACGGCGTCGTGCACAAGCGCGGCGTGCGCGGTGACACGGACGGCGACGGGCGTGCGGACGCGCTCATGGCGTACTACCACGCGGACGGGCGGATCGGTTTCTACACCGCGCCGGGCGACGCGAACGGGCTGCTGGGCGACTTCACGGCCGGGTACACGGTGCCGGCCGAGGGCCACTGGGACCGCAATGCGATGAAGCTCGTCGCAGGGGACTTCAACGGCGACGGCCGCACCGACCTGGCCATGCTCTACCGCCGCCCCGACGGCTCGATCGACTTCTACACCGCGCTGGCGGACGCCACCGGGCACATCGGCGCGTTCAAGTCCTCCCCCAAGTCGGTTCCGGCGAGCGGCAACTGGGACTGGAACGCGATCCAGCTGTTCGCGGGCGACACCAACGGCGACGGGCGTGACGACGTCATCATGACGTACTACCACGCCGA
>NZ_JBHVPD010000050.1:0-72018 GCF_042887525.1 Kitasatospora sp. NPDC057936 | reverse complement strand
TATACGCCCCGGCCGGTGGTGTCGGCGGCCCGGGTCTTACCGGCCGCACCGCTCCGGAGCGGCCCCGGCCCGTCCCCCGCCCGGGGGAAGGGCCTGCGGCCGTTTCCGGTGCCTACCGGTCGGGGGTCAGACCAGGGTCCACTTCTGGTTGGCCGCGCCTGAGCACGTCCACAGCGAGAGCGCGGAGCCGTTGGCGGTGGCCGCCTGCGTCACGTCGATGCACAGACCGGACTGGACGCCGACGACCGTGCCGTCGGCGTTGAGCCGCCACAGCTGGTTGGCGCCGCCGTTGCAGTCGTAGATGTCGATCTTGGTACCCGGTGCCGTCTGGTTGTTGTAGGCGTCGAGGCACTTGGTGCCGCCATAGACGGTCAGCTGGCCGGCCGGGGTGTAGGTCCACTGCTGGTTGCCGCCGCCGTTGCAGTCCCAGATGTCGGGCTGGGTGCCGTTGGCCTGGCTCGCGAACGGGAGGTCCAGGCAGCGGCCGGAAGCGGTGCCGAGCAGCGCGCCGGTGCGGAGCCACTGCTGGTTGGCCGCGCCGGAGCAGGTCCACAGGGCGATGCCGGAGCCGTTGGCGGTGGCGGCCTGCGTGATGTCGATGCACAGGCCGGACTGGAGGCCGGTCACGGTGCCGTCGGCGTTGCGACGCCACTGCTGGTTCGCGCCGCCGTTGCAGTCGTAGATGTCGATGGCCGTGCCCGGTGCCGTCTGGTTGTTGTAGGCGTCGAGGCACTTGGTGCCGCCGTAGACGGTCAGCTGGCCGGCGGGGGTGTAGGTCCACTGCTGGTTGCCGCCGCCGTTGCAGTCCCAGATGTCGGGCTGCGTGCCGTTGGCCTGGCTCGCGAACGGGACGTCCAGGCAGCGGCCGGAGCCCGCCCCGCGCAGCACGCCCGCGCTCGGGGTGGGCGCCTGGGTGCACGGCCCGGCGACCGGGGCGCCCGCGACGTCGGAGGCCTTCAGGAAGGCCAGCCGGTGGTTGTAGCGGATCGGGTAGTAGGTGTCGCAACCCACCACCAGCGTACGGTCGTTGGGGGCGCTGCCGTCGATGTTCTGCCCGTAGTAGAAGTCGGACTGCACCGGGGCCGCGCTCGCCGCGACGTAGGACTGCCCGGCCGGCACGGCGGCGTTCAGCGGGGTGACGGCCTGCGCGGTGATCGCGGGGTACGGGAGGTACGCGGAGGCCTCGGGGTAGCTGCGCCCGTACACCGGGATGGAGGCGGCGCCGGACTTCGGGGTCAGCAGGGTCTGGCCGGGCCGGTTGTCGGCGGTCGCGCTCTGGCCGCCGGGGTTGTAGAACCAGGCCTTCTGGCCGTCGTACCAGATGGCCGTCCAGTCGCCGCTCAGGTCGGCGACGACGTAGGAGGCGCCGGTGACGGCCTTGTCGCTCCAGTCGGCGGCCCTGGTGGAGCCGCCGTTGATCAGCGGGGCGCTCGGGTCCGGGCCCGTGCGCAGGTAGACGAAGTTCTCCGGGCGGTCGGCGGTGCCGGTCACCGGGGGCTGGTTGGTGGCGTCGAAGGCCGGGGTGATGGTGACCTTGCCGCCGACCGCCGGCAGGCCGCCGATGCCCGCCTTGAGCGGGGCGCCGAGCAGGTCCATGTAGTGCGACCAGTCCCAGAACGTGCCCGGGTCCCAGTGCATCCCGGCCACGTTCGCCTGGAGCGGGCCGGGGACGTCGTCGTGGCCGATGATGTGCTGGCGGTCCAGCGGGATGCCGAAACGGGTCGCCAGGTAGCCGACCAGCGCGGCCGAGGACTGGTAGAGCTGCTCGGAGTACCAGGTCGGGCGGTCGGTCGGGAAGGCGTAGCCCTCGTGCTCGACGCCGATGCTGTGCATGTTGACGGTCTTGTTGCCCGCGTGCCAGGCCACGTTGTTCGTGTTGACCAGCTGGGTGACGTGACCGTCCGAGGAACGCACCATGTAGTGGGCGCTGGCCTGGTTGCTCGGGTTCTGGAACGCCGAGATCGAGCCGGCGAAGCCGCCCTCGGTGTCGTGGATGACGATGTACTGGATCCGGTCGCCGTCGTCCGGGCGGTTGGCCTTGGTGTAGTTGCCGTAGGACGTCGGGTCGTTCGGGTTGGTGAGCGCGTACGCGGCGGGCTGGAAGTCGCAGCCGAGCGAGGCCGGGCACTCGACGCTGCCGTCGGCCGCCGCCGCGGCGGGGGTGGCCGTGGTGGCCGGGGCGGTGCCCGTCGGCGCGGTGTCGGCCGCCGTCGTGACGAACGCGGCGCGGGTGGCCGTGCGCGGGGCCGGCGCGGCGGCCCGGGCCGCCGTGGACGGGACGCTCGGGACCGGGACCGGCGCGAGGGTGACGGTCTCGCCCTCGGCGGTCTGCCGGGAGACGCCCTTGCGCAGCGTGTCGAAGACCCGGTCGGCGAACGGGTTCGCCGCGCCCGCGTCCCCGGACCGGCTGAACCGGGCCACCGCCTGGTACCAGGCGCTCGGGTCCGCCGAGGCGCCCCGGCCGCTCTGCTTCAGGGACTCCTGCTGGTACTCGGCCAGCAGCGCCGCACCGCCGCGGACGCTCTGCGCGGCGTCCCGCTTGAGGTCGTCCGCCGGACGGTGGATCAGCGCCGCCGCCGCGTCGAGCGTGTGCAGCTCCGGGCCGTCCTCGACGGGCGGCGCGGTGGGCGTGCCGGAGACCGGCCGCGGCGGGAGGTCGTCGCCGCGGCCGTCGGCCGTGTCGGGCCCCGGCCCGGCGGCCAGCGCCGCGCGGACCGCGGCGACGTCGACCTGGGTCAGGCCCATGACGTTGTAGTTGCCGGTCGTGCTCGGCGCGCCCCGGTGGGAGTCCCAGCGGGTCTCCTGGTAGGACAGCGCGAGCAGCACGCCCTCCGGCACCCGGAACTCGGCCGCCGCCGCCCGGAACTGATCCTGCAGCGAGCCCTGCGCGGGCGCGGCGGCGGCCGCCGGGACGAACCCGAAGGCCGCGCCGGCCAGTACGGTGGCCACGGCGGCGCCGAGGGCCCGTCTGCCGCGCGGGGCGAGCGGGCGCTGTGCCGCTCTCGGTATGGAAATCAACGGAGTCTGCCGACCTTACGCTCTGTCGTGTGGAGGCCCGGGCAGGTTCTTCCGGGCCGCCGCGACGCTAGCACCCCGGGGCCGGAAACCCGGTAGTCAACCCGGCGGGGGACGGTCAGGATGAACAGGTATGACGCCCCTTCTGCTCATCGACGTCGACGGGCCCCTGAACCCCTACGCAGCCCCCGGGGAGCAGCGCCCCGACGGCTACGACACCCACCACGTCCTGCCCGATTCCTGGGTGGCGCGCCGCCGGCCGGGGCCGGGCGAGCAGGTCGAGCCGCTGCGGGTGTGGCTCAACCCGCTGCACGGGCCGGAGCTGCTGGCCCTGCCGTACGAACTGGTGTGGGCGACCACCTGGATGGACGAGGCGAACACCTTCATAGGCCCCCGCATCGGCCTGCCCGAGCTCCCGTACATCCGCTGGACGGAGGTCTTCCGCGAGGACCCGGACGGCCTGCACTGGAAGACCCGGGACCTCGTCGCCTGGGCGGCCGGCCGGCCCTTCGTCTGGCTGGACGACGAGCTCGGGCCGCAGGACATCGAGTGGATCGCCGCCCACCACCCGGGTCCGGCCCTGCCGCTCTGGGTCGACCCCCGGGCGGGGCTCGGGGAGCTGCACTTCGCGGCGCTCCGGGAGTGGGCGGAGGACGGCGAGCGGGTGGAGGCCGGGCAGTGAGCGGGGACGCCGGAGGGACGGTCGTCGGGACGGTCGAGCGCCTGCGCCGGTACCCGGTGAAGTCGCTGCTGGGGGAGGAGTTGCCGCGCGCGGACGTCACCGGGCGCGGCCTCGCGGGCGACCGGGTCCGCGCCCTGCGCGACATCGGGACGGGCCGGATCGCCAGCGCCAAGCACCCGCGGCTCTGGGCCGGCCTGCTCGGCTTCACGGCCGGGACGGCGGCGGACGGCACGGTGGCGATCACCGGCCCGGACGGCCGGGGCGTGGACGAGGCAGCGCTGTCGGAGGCGCTCGGCCGCAAGGTGGAGCTGATCGCCGAACGCCCGCCGGGGGCGACGATCGAGCGGGCCGTGCCGGAGGAGGTGCTGGCCCGCGGGATCGGGGAGGACGTCGCCTTCACCGTCAACGAGCTGGGCCGGGCCGCGCCGGACGGGACGTTCTTCGACTTCGCGCCGCTGCACCTCCTGACCACCTCGACGCTCGGCGCCGCGGGTGCGCAGGCCGAGCGCTACCGGCCGAACGCCGTGATCCGGACCGGCGGCACCGGCTACGTCGAGAACGGCTGGGTGGGGCGGGAACTGGGCATCGGGCCGAGCCTGCGCCTGCGCGTCCTGGTGCCCACCCCGCGCTGCGCCGTGCCGACGCTGCGGCACGGACCGCTGCCGCGCAGCGCGGACGCCCTGCGGGTGCTCGCCGCGGAGAACCGCCTGGTGCCGCTGGAGGGCATGCCGGAGCTGCCCTGCGCGGGCGTGTACGCGCAGGTGCTGGCGCCGGGGCCGATCGCGGTGGGGGACGCCGTCACGCTGCGCTGAGGACGGGCCCGGTCAGGCCTCGTCCAGCACGGCCGCCAGCGCGTCCAGGAAGCGCGCGGTCGTCGGCTCGTCCCGGACGGCGATCCGCAGCCACTCCTCGCCGAGGCCCGGGAAGGTGTCCCCGCGGCGGACGGCGAAGCCGCGCGCCCGCAGCCGCTCCCGCACGGCGGCCGCGCCCGGCAGCCGGACCAGGACGAACGACGCGGCCGGTTCCCCGTGCACCCGGACGGACGGGAAACCGGCCAGGCCCTTCAGCAGGTTCGCGCGCCACAGGGCGAGTTCGGCGGCGGCCTCCTCCGCCTCGGCCAGTGCCGCCGGCGCGCTGCACGCCTCGGCCGCGGCCAGCGCCGGGGTGGAGACCGGCCAGAGCGGCTGCGCGGCGCCGAGCTCCGCGATCAGCGGCGCGGGCCCGAGCACGTAGCCGATCCGCAGCCCGGCCAGGCCCCAGGTCTTGGTGAGGCTGCGCAGCACGACCACCCGGCCGGGCAGGTCCCGGGCGGCGGCGAGGGATTCGCGCTCGCCGGGCACGGTGTCCATGAACGCCTCGTCCACCACCAGGGTGCGCCCGGGGCGGGCCAGCGCGGCCACGGCGTCGGCGGGGTGCAGGACGGAGGTCGGGTTGGTCGGGTTGCCGAGGACGACCAGGTCGGCCTCCTCCGGGACGGCGCCCGCGGTGAGCTGGAAGCCGTCCGAGGGCGACAGGAGCGCCCGGTGCACGGCGTGCCCGGCGTCGCGCAGTGCCGCCTCCGGCTCGGTGAACTGCGGGTGCACGACGGTGATGTGACGTGGCGTCAGCACGCGCGCCAGCAGGACGAATGCCTCGGCGGCGCCCGAGGTGAGCAGCACCTCGTCCACCGGCCGTCCGTGCCGCGCGGCGACGGCCGCGCGCGCGGCCGTCTGGTCCGGATAGGCGGCCAGTTCGCCGAGCGTGGCGGCGAGGCGCTCGCGCAGCCAGGGCGGGGGCGTACCGGTGCGGACGTTGACGGCGAGGTCGACCAGGCCGAGCCCGTCGGCGCGCACCTCGGCGTCGCCGTGGTGGCGGAGGTCGGGTTCGGCTCGGGTCACGCGGGGTCTCCTTGGTGCTGTTCCCGGGGCGCGTCCCGGACGTCGAGGGGCAGACCGGGGACGCGCAGGACGTCGTACGCGCCGGGCGGCACGCTCAGCGCGGCGCCGTCGCCGAGGGCCACGAGGGCGACGTCGTGGCCGTGCGAGGCCAGGGTGGCGGCGGCCCCGGCGCTGTCGTCCGTCGCGATCCGCCGGGTGGCCGGGCGCAGCAGTCCGGCGGCCGCCGTGACCGCGTCCGGCGGGCCGACCACGGCCGAGACGCTCCGCAGCGCCTCCAGGGCGCGCGGCACGAGCAGGTCGTGCGGCCCGGGGCCGAGGCCGACCAGCGTCAGCCGTCCGCGCAGCGCCGTCCGCGCGATCGCGATCGTCGCGTGCGCCGACTTCCGCTTGGCGACGACGAGTTCGCCGCCGGGCGCGCTCGCCAGCGCCGCCGCCTCGGCGACGCTCGCGGTGCCGACCGCGGCGCCGACCGCGGCGGAGGGGTTCGGCACCGGGACGGTCGCGAGCACGTCCGCCGGGTGCTCGTCCACCGGTGTCCGGCCGAGGCACCAGCGGGCCCAGTTCACGGCCGGGTGGTCGCCCTTGCCGGCCACGGTGGCGATGCGGGCGATCGACTGGCGGGACAGTCCGGTCTCCCGCAGGACGTCCATGAGCAGCCGCATCGCCTCGGTGTCCTCGGTGCCGCTGCCCGCGCCGATGCCGAGGACGAGCGTGCGGGGGAGGACCGCGAGGTCGCTGTCGGGGTCGTCCGGGTCCCGCGGGTCGGGGATCCGCAGGACGGGTTCCTCCGCGGGTGCCGCTGTCGGGCCGCCGGTCCCGGTCCCGGGGGCGGCCTGCCGGGCCAGCTCGGCGAGCGCGGTCTCGCGCGGGTCCCGGCGGTCCGTGATCACCGGCTGGACGCCGAGCACGGCCGCCACCTCCCAGGCCAGCTCCGCGGTGGCGGGGTCGCTGCTCAGCGGGATCACGTACCGGCGCAGGGGGTCCACGCAGAGGAGGCCCTTGTCCTTGCTGCTCAGGTGGCCCGCGTAGTCGAACAGGCGGGCGGCCCCCGGGAGGGGTGCGAAGCAGATCACGTACTCGCACTCGACGAGCGCCAGCGTGATCGCCTCGGGCGGGCCGAAGCAGTTGCCGGCCGAGGCCCGGTAGACCTTGCTGCTGTCCGGCCAGGCGGCGTGCAGTTCGGCGGCGAGTGGCCGCAGCGACCCGTTGACGGCGACCAGCCCGATCACGTCCAGCTCCTCAGCTCGCTCCTTGACCAGGGTTTGACCCGGCTTCGGGCCGGCCCCGTCCGGACCCGCCCCGACGGCCAAAAGCCCAGGTGATCCCACCACGCCCGGCCGGAACGGGTCAATCGCCGGCGGCTGTGACGTCGGTGGGGCGGCCCGCGCGCGGGCGGCAGCTGTTCGTCTGTTCTTCACTTGTCTTGTGCGGTACACGACACCGCGGCGATCCTACTGTTTTCGGCGCTCAACCCCCATCAAGCCCGAAGCACATTCGACGCCCGGAGGACCCCCATGGCCTTCGCACGACTCCGTACCCCCGGCACTCCTCGCCGCCGCACCCTGACCGCGCTCGCCGCGGCCCTCGGCCTCTCGGCCGGTTCGCTCGGCCTGTGGGCCGCGACCGGCGACGCCGCGGCCGACACCGCCGCCGCCCTGCCGACGCCGGACCACATCGTGGTCGTCGTCATGGAGAACCACGCCTACTCGCAGGTGGTCGGCAGCTCCAACGCGCCCTACGTCAACAACACCCTCGTGGCCGGAGGCGCGACGCTGACCCAGTCCTACGCACTCACCCACCCCAGCCAGCCCAACTACTACATGCTGTTCTCGGGCAGCTCCCAGGGCGTCACCGACGACAGCTGCGTCGACGTCGGCACCATGCAGGCGCCCAACCTGGCCTCCGAACTGCTGGACGCCGGCCAGACCTTCGCCAGCTACAACGAGGGCATCCCCGGCGTCGGCGCCACCGACTGCCGCGTCGACAACTACGCGCAGAAGCACAACCCCTGGTTCGGCTTCGGCAACGTCCCGACCTCCAGCGCGTACGGCATGGACGCGTTCCCGGCCGACTTCACCACCCTGCCCAAGGTGTCGTTCGTCGTCCCGGACCTCTGCGACGACATGCACGACTGCTCGGTCGGCACCGGCGACTCCTGGATCCAGACCAACCTCGCCGCCTACGCGGACTGGGCCAGGAGCCACAACAGCCTGCTCGTCATGACCTTCGACGAGGACAACAAGCTCTCCGGCAACCGCATCCCCACCGTGGTCTACGGCGCGCACGTCGCCCCCGGCAGCAGCACCTCCACCAGCTACAACCACTACGACGTGCTGCACACGCTGGAGGACCTGGCGGGCCTCAGCGCGCACGCCGGCAACTCCGCGAGCGCGAACGACATCACCGGCATCTGGAACTGACGCCCGTGTACGTCGCGGAATCCCGCAGCTCGACGGCCCCCGCCGCCCCGGCCGAACCGCCGGGGCGGCGGGGCGCCGCCCTGCGCGCCGTGCCCGGGGCCGTCATCGCCCTCGGCACCGTCAGCCTGGTCACCGACATCTCCTCCGAGATGGTCAGCGCCGTCCTCCCGCTCTACCTGCTGACCGGGCTCGGCCTCTCGCCGCTCGGCTTCGGGCTGCTGGACGGCATCCAGAACGGCTTCAGCGCGCTCGTCCGCCTCGCCGGCGGCCACCTCGCCGACCGGCGCGGCGCCGGCGGCGCACCCCGGCACAAGGCCGTCGCGGCCGTCGGCTACGGCCTGTCGGCGCTGTGCAAGCCGCTGCTGCTGTTCGCCCACACCGTGCCCCTGATCGGCGCCGTCATCGCCGTCGACCGCACCGGCAAGGGCCTGCGCACCGCCCCGCGCGACGCGATGATCTCGCTCGCCAGCGACCCCGCGCACCGCGGCCGGGCGTTCGGCGTGCACCGCGCGATGGACACGGCGGGCGCGTTGCTCGGGCCGCTCACCGCGTTCCTGGTGCTCCGCCTGGCCGGCGGCCCGCTGCTCGCCGACGGCGGCGAACGGCACGGCTACGACGCGGTGTTCACCGTCAGCGCGTGCGTCGCGGTGTTCGGCGTGCTGGTCCTGCTGCTGTTCGTGCCGAACCGGCTCACCGGCGACGAGCCCTCACGTGCCGCCCCCTCGCTGCGCGACGGCCTGCGGCTGCTGCGGCTGCCCGGGCTCCGGCGGCTCACCGTGTGCGCCGTCCTGCTCGGACTCACCACCGTCAGCGACTCGTTCGTCTACCTGCTCGTCCAGCGCCGCCTCGACCTGTCCATCACCCTGTTCCCGCTGCTGCCGCTCGGCACCGCCGCAGCCTTCCTCCTGCTCGCCGTGCCCATGGGCCTGCTCGCCGACCGGATCGGCCGCCGCACGCTGTTCCTCGCGGGGCACGGGCTGCTGCTCCTCGCGTACGGGCTGCTGCTCTCGCCGCTGCGCGGACTGCCCGCGGTGATCTGCGTGCTCGTCCTGCACGGCTCCTTCTACGCCGCCACCGACGGCGTCCTCGCGGCCGCCGCGGCCGATACCGTGCCCGCCGAGCAGCGCGGCGCCGGGCTCGCCCTCGTCGGCACCGGGCAGGCGCTCGCCCGGTTCGCCTGCTCGCTGCTGTTCGGCGCGCTGTGGAGCGCGACCGGCGGCTCCACCGCGCTCGCGTGGTCGGCGGGCGCGCTCGCCCTGTGCGTCGTCGGCGCGGCCGTCGTGCTCCGCGAACCCGCCCGTGAGGTGTCTTCGTGAACCAGCCCCTCCAGAACCAGCCGCTCCTCGACGAGCCCGTTCCGGACCGGCCCGTCCAGGGCCGGGCCCTCGGGAACCGGGCCAGGGTGCTCATCCTGCTGGTCGCCGTCCTGCTGCTCGGATCCGTCGGCACTGGCGCCGTCCTCCACGCCTCCGACCGCACCGCCCGCCGCGACCGGCCGCAGGCGGGCGGCCCGGCCGTCTCGTCCGGGACGGTGTCCCTCAAGGCCGCCCCGGACGGCCGACGGCTGGTGTTCCGCAACATGGCGTGGGGCCCGCACCGCGACGAGCTCACCACCGTCCCGGCCGACCGCGCCGACGGCCCCCGCACCGCCTCCGGCGTCAAGTGCCTGCGCTTCCACACCGCCGGCGGCACCGGCATCTGCCTCCAGGCCGAACACGGCGCCCTGGAGGACACCTACCGCGCCGTCGTCCTCGACGACCACCTCAAGGAGACGCGCTCCTTCCCGGCCGCCGGCATCCCCACGCGCGCCCGCGTCTCGCCCTCCGGCCACTTCGCCGCCTGGACCGTCTTCGTCAGCGGCGACTCCTACGCCGGCACCGACTTCTCCACCCGCACCTCGATCGTCGACGTCCGCGACGGGAACCTCCGCGAGAACCTGGAGACCTTCGACGTCATCAAGGACGGGCAGCCGTTCCGGGCGCACGACGTCAACATCTGGGGCGTCACCTTCGCCGACGACAACACCTTCTACGCGACCCTCGCCTCCGGCGGCACCACCCACCTCGTCCGCGGCGACCTCGCCGCCCGCACCCTCACCACCCTCCACGACGACGTCGAGTGCCCCTCGCTCTCCCCGGACGGCACCCGCGTCGCCTACAAGAAGCGCGTGCCCGGCCTGCCCGCCGACTCGCCGTGGCGGCTCTACGTCCTCGACCTCGCCACCATGACCGAGACCGCCACCGCCGAGCAGCGCAACATCGACGACCAGGCACTCTGGAGCGACACCGGCACCCTCCTCTACGCCCTCCCCGGCGACTACGGCGCCGACCTGTGGACCGTCCCGGCCGACGGCACCGGCGCCGCCCGGCGGGTCACCACGGCCGCGGTCGCCCCCGCGTACGTGGGGTGAGCGAGGGGGCGGCGGAGCACGTCGAGGAACTCTCGGCCGCGGTCCCTCGTCGAGCACGGTGACGGCTCGATCGAACGGGGGAGCGACAACGGTGGACGGAATCCCGCCCGAGCGCGTGGTCACCGACTCCTGGCCCGCCCTGCACGGCCGGCCGGTGCTGCGCCGCACCGTCGCCGTGAGCCTCGTGCTGCTCGTCTCCGTCGCGGCGGCCCTGCTCGTCCGGGGCATCAACACCCTCACCCTGGGCGGCGGCGGCCGCGAGACCGACCGCGACCGCGCCGAACGCCTGGCCGGCCTCCACCCGTCCCAGCACCCGGGCGCGGGCCGCGCCTTCGTGCCCGTCGGCTCCGTCTACACCCACGCGCCCGACGGGTCCGCCGTCGCGTACCTCCACTACCGCGTCGCGGGCGGCAAGGACGTCGGCCTCGCCGACTTCCTGCGCGCCTACGACCTGCCCGACCCGGGCCCCGCCGCCCCGCTCCCGCCCGACCTCTCCACGGCCCTCGGCGGCAACGAACCCACGACGGCCCCGGAAGTCCCCGAGCCGTCCCCGTCGGCGCCCGAACTCCCCGAGCCGTCCCCGTCGGCGCCCGAACTCCCCGGGCCGTCCCCGACGGTGACCACGGAGATGGCCCCGGCGGACTCGGCGCTCGTGCCCGCGGCCGTCGACGGGGACGGGGACGGGGACAGGGACGAGGACGACGACACCCCGCCGCCGCCCACTCCGACGGCGACCGCGACGGCAACCGCGACGGTGACCGTGAGCCCCGCGGCCACTCCGACGGTGGCTTCGGCCGCCCCCACCACGACCACCGGCCGCCGCATCTACGTCTCCACCATCCCCGGGGGCCTTCCCGGCGCCGCCGACATCTACGTCCGCGCCACCGGCTGACGCGTTCCTCTCCCGCCCCGACGCCGTGCCCCCGCCGAGCGGGCTCGGCGGGGGCACGGGACGTCAGCGGGCGGCTGGTGCCGCTTCGGGAGCCGGGGTCGTCATCGCGGGCTTCGGGGCCGGGACCGGGATCGGGGCCGGGGCCGGGGCCGGTGCCGCGGGCTTCGGGGTGCGGGCCGGGGACTGGCCGGCCACCAGGGCGCCCAGGGCGATCAGCAGGCCCAGGACCTGCCACGGGGTGAGCGTCTGGCCGAGGACGACCAGACCGCCGATCGTCGCGACGACGGGGTTGATCAGGCCGAGGAAGGACGCCGGGCCGGCCCCCAGGCGCTCGATGCCGCGGAACCAGAGGACGTAGCCGAGCGCCGTGCCGAACAGTCCGAGGTAGGCGAACCCGGCCAGGTTGGTGGCGGTCAGCGCGGGCGGTGCGCCCTCGACGACGGCGGCGAGCGGGACGAGGAAGACCGAGCCGGCCAGGAGCTGCCACGCGGTCAGGTCGAGCATGGTGGCGCCCTCGGGACGGCCCCACCGGCGGGTGAGGACCGTGCCCATCGCCATCAGCCCGATCCCCGCGACCATCGCGGCGATGCCGACGCCGTCCAGCCGTGCGCCGCTCTTGAGGACGAGGAGCGCGACGCCGCCGACCCCGGCCAGTCCGGCCAGGACGGTCCGCCGCCCGGGCCGGATGCCGAGCACGCCGATCGAGAACCCGGCGACGAGCAGCGGCTGGATCGCCCCGATGGTCGCCGCGACCCCGCCGGGCAGGCGGTACGCGCCGACGAAGACGAGCGGGAAGAACAGCCCGATGTTGAGCATCCCGAGCACGGCCGCGCGCCCCCACCAGCGCCCCTTGGGCAGTCTGCGCCCCATGAGCAGCAGGAGCAGCCCCGCCGGGAGGGCGCGGACGACGGCGAGCAGCAGCGGACGGCCCTCCGGCAGGAGCTGCGTGGTGACGAGGTAGGTCGTGCCCCAGGCGGCCGGGGCGAGGGCGGCGGTGGCGGCGATTCCCAGGCGGTTCCGGTCCATGGCGGGTTCCCCTCAACGTTGATTATCTGAACGTTGAGATAAATTGTGCGCCGAGGATCTGTGAACGTCAAGTATGTGAAGGTTAAGATAAACGGGTACGGACAGCGGCCGGAGGAGGCGGAGGCCATGCAGGAGCAGGTGCAGCAGCGCGACACCGTGGACGACATCGTCGACCAGTGGGCCCGGGCCCGCCCCGAGATCGACAGCGGCCCGATGGCCCTGATCGGCCGGCTGCGTCGCCTCAACCTGCGCGTCGACTCCGCCCTGCGCGAGTACTTCACCCAGCACGGCCTGGACACCTCGGAGTTCGACGTCCTCGCGACGCTCCGCCGGGCCGGCGAGCCGTACGAGCTGAACGCCCGCGCACTGCTCAAGTCCGCGATGGTCACGTCGGGCGCGATCACCAACCGCGTGGACCGGCTGTCCGCGAAGGGCCTCGTCGAGCGGCACCCCTGTCCGGGCGACCGCCGGGCGGTCCTGGTCCGGCTCACCCCGGAGGGCAAGGAGCTCGTCGACACGCTGCTGCTCGGCCACGTCCGGAACGAGGAGCGCCTCCTCGCCCCCCTCGACCAGGGCGAACGCACCCAGCTGGACGCGCTGCTGAAGAAGCTGCTCGTCGCCCACGGAGACGTCGAGCGGTTGTAGCGCCCCGGGCGGGACGACGTATCCAACCGATCCCCGGTCGCGTTAGACCCGGCACAACCGTGCCGGAGGAGAACGCCGATGAAGGACAGGACACCCAGGGACATCGCCGTCGACGACCAGCTCCGAGCCGCCGGCGCCGAGGGCAGGGAGTGGCTCATGGCCGCCGGCTGGGGTCCGCCGGTGACGATCCCGATCCAGCAGGCGGCCCGCTGGCAGCAGGAGGCCCGCGCCCGGATGCTCGCGGCCGAGGCCGACGACACCTGGACCTTCTGCGAACACCTCTGCGCCGGCGGCCCCCAGCCCGTCGTCGTCCACGCCGAGACCCCGGAACGGATGCTCTGCCGCGCCTGCTCCACCGCCGAACGCCCCACCCGCCGCTGCCTGGAATGCGGCCGCCCCGCCGCCTCCGCCTCCCCCGCCGACGGCCGCGAGGACGTCTGCATGGGCCCCGTGGCGATCTACACCCGCCTCCGCTGCCCCGCCTGCTACCAGGCCGACCCCCTCCACGGCACCTTCGCCGCCGGCTGGCCGTAGAGGGCCGGTGGGTGGGCGAGCTGCCTGGGGGCCGGGATCGGGACTGCCCTCCTCGCCGTCGGTCACGCCGGCCCCGGGCCCCCTATACTCCCTGTGCTCGATGAGGCTGGGGGAAGCATGCTGAACAATTTCTGGGTGGCTCTGCTCGCCTTGCTCGGCGCGGTGCTGGTGATCCGACTGGCGACGCTCCCACTGCTGGTGCGCGCTCAGGCGGCAATGCGCCGAAGGGCGTTGACGGCCCTCGGGGAGGACGCGGGCGCGGGCGCCCCGGGCGGCATCGGGGCGGCCATCGGTGATGCCGCCGTCACCGTGCTGACCGCGGCCGGGGTGGTGGCCGTGACCCCCGCGATGTTCGTCTTCGGCGACAGGCTGCTCGTGCGGCCGTTCGACACGGCCAACGCGCGGTACATCTCCTTCGAGGTGCACCTGGCCGTTCACCTGGCCAGGACCTGGTACATCACGGTCTTCGTCGTGTGCCTGGTGCTCTGGCTGGGGCTCTCCTACCTGACCCAGCGCAACGTGCTGGCCACCGGCCTGCCGCAGCAGGCGTGGCGCTCCAGGCGGACTCAGCTCCGGGTCGTCGGACTGCTGGTCCTCCGTGCCGTGCTCGCCGTGTTCGTCCTGCCGGTGATCCTGGTCCCGGCCGCGCTGGTCTTCCAGATCGTGGCCGTGATCACGAGTCGCCGGCCCAAGCCCGTCGGCACCGGTGCGGCACAGCAACCGCCGCTGAACCCGTACGGAGCCACCGCACCGCCGCAGGGGTACGTTCCGACGCAATACGTTCCCCCGGCCCCGCAGTTCGCCCCGCCCGCCCCCGCGACTCCGCCGACCCCGCCGGCCCTGCCCGTCCCGTCCGTCGGGCAGCCGCTGAGCTCCCACGAGCCCCGCGTCATCGGCGGCTACCAGCTCCTAGGCCGGATCGGCTCCGGCGGCATGGGCACGGTGTACCTCGCCCAGCGGCAGGGCTCCGCGACGCAGGTCGCGCTCAAGACCATCAACCTCGAACTCCTCGACGACGCCGAGCTCCTGCGCCGTTTCCAGCGCGAGTCCGAGGTGCTGGCGATGGTCCCGGGCGCCTACACCGCCCGGGTGCTCGACTCGGGTGTGGACCAGGGCCGCCCGTACCTCGCCATGGAGCTGCTGGACGGCCGCCCGCTCGACGTCCACCTGCGCGAGCAGGGGCCGATCCGCTCCGCCGAGGCGCTGCGCGCCCTGGCGCTCGCGCTGGCCGTGGCGCTGTCCGGGGTGCACCGGCTGGGGCTGGTGCACCGGGACCTCAAGCCGGCGAACATCATGCTGACGACGGCCGGTCCGCGCCTGCTCGACTTCGGCATCGCGGCGATCGTGGACGGCACCCGGCTCACCATGACCGGCGGCGGGCCCGGCACCCTCACGTACATGGCGCCGGAGCAGTTCGGCGACGAGCGGGTCGGCACGGCCGCCGACGTGTGGGCGTGGGCGTGCTGCGTGGTGTGCGCGGCGCACGGCGCGAGCCCGTTCGCGGCGACCAGCACGGGAGCGGTGATCCGCCGGATCGTGGAGACCGGGCCCGAACCGGCCGCGGTCGCGGCGGTCCGGGACCTCGACCCGGGGCTTGCCGCCGTCGTGACCCGCGCCCTGGCCATCGACCCCGCGCAGCGCCCGGCGGACGGGGCGGCGCTGCTGGCCGCGCTCGCGGCGGCCCAGCAGGAGGCCCGGCAGGCGGCCCCGGACCCGGCGGCCGTCCACGACCAGATCACCCGGGGCTGGCAGACCCTGGCCCTCTGACGGCTAGTGCCGTGGACCTGTCCGGCCACGGCACTACGGCGCGACCGTCACCACCGGCTCGTGCCGGACCGGGAAGTTGACCGAGCTCGCGATGAAGCAGGCCCGGTGCGCGTCGGCGTGCAGGGCGAGCGCCTTCTCGACCATGCCCTCGGACGCGACCTCGATCCGCGGGTGCAGCACCGCCGAGGTGAAGTGCCCGCCCTCGGGCGTCTCGGCCATCGTGCCGACCGGGTTGTCGACGTACGAGGTCACGACGACGCCGTTGACGGCGCACAGGTGCAGGTACCAGAGCAGGTGGCACTGCGAGATCGACGCGAGGAGCAGCTGCTCGGGGTTCCAGCGGGCCGGGTCGCCGCGGAAGGCGGGGTCGGACGAGCCGGGGATGGTCGGCCGGCCGTCGGCGGCGACGTCGTGGTCGCGGCCGTAGGAGCGGTAGTCGCCGGTGCCGGTGCCCCGGTTGCCGGTCCAGGTGACCTCGGTGGTGTACGTGTGCAGCTTGGGCATGTGCGAGCCTCTCCGGACGGTCCTGGCGGACAGTCAATCGCACCCGGGGAGGTGGCCGAGGACGATTCGGGCGCAGCCGACCGCATCCGTCCGGGACGTGTCCACTTCCACGTCGTACGTCACACCCACGTGCACCGCCTGCGCCTGCGCCGCGGCCATCCCGGCGGCCCGGTCGCCGCGCGCCGCCTCCCGGGCGCTCGCGACGGCGGCGTCGCACCGCACGCCGACCCAGAGCACGTCCAGGCCGTCCAGCGCCGCCCGCCACCGCCGCTGCGAGGCCGCGCCGCCGAGGAACACCTCGTCGACGACGATCCGGGCGCCGGCCCGCGCCATCGCCGCGACCCCGGTCGTCCAGGCCGCGTCGAGCGCCGCGAACGCCGGTCCGACGCTCACCACGCCGTCGGCGTCCTCGCCCCCGCCGTCCGGGCCGCCGATGCCGCCGATCCCCTCGCCGCCCTCGCGCAGCCGTGGCGGCAGCGCGTCGACCAGGGTGTCCGTGCCGAGGTGCAGCCACGGCTCCGGCAGCAGCTCCTGGAGGTGGCGCGCGATGCTCGACTTGCCCGAGCTGGAGCCACCGTTGAGGACGACGACGTTCAGCGCGAACCCCCGTAGGCCGCCGCCGCGCCCGCGAAGGACGTGGCGAGTTCCGGGGTGCCGGCCCAGTGCAGGTGCAGGTACGACGCGTGGACGTTGCCGTCGGCGAAGCCCTCGGTGCGGGGTCCGGTGGGCAGGCGCCACCCCCAGGCGGGGTGGTCGCCGCTGGCCGGCTCGCAGACCGTGCGGTGGAACTCGTGGCCGCGCAGCCGGGTGCCGGCCGGGCCGAGCGGGGAGTCGTGCAGGGCGACGGCCTCCCGGTAGCCGAGGGTGAGCCGTTCGGTCATCCGGGCGGTGGTGTCGAGCACGCCGCACATCGGCTTCCCGTCCAGCTCCCGCCCCAGGTAGAGCAGTCCGGCGCACTCGGCCGCGATCGGACCGCCGGAGGCGGCGAACTCCCGGATCGCCGAGCGCAGTCCCGCGTTCCCGCTCAGCTCCCGGACGTACAGCTCGGGGAAGCCGCCGCCGATGACGAGCCCGGCGGTGCCCTCGGGCAGCCCGGAGGCGTGCAGCGGGTCGAACGGGACGACCTCCGCCCCGGCGGCGCCGAGGAGTTCGGCGTTCTCGGCGTAGGAGAAGGAGAACGCGGCGCCGCCCGCCACGGCGATCCGGGGCCGGCCGGCGACCGGCGCGACCTCGGCCGCAGGGTCCCACGGCTCGGCGTCCAGGGCCGGTGCGGTCCGGGCCAGCGCCAGCACCGCGTCCAGGTCCACCGAGGCGGCGACGAGGTCGCCCATGTCCGCGACGGCCTTCAGGGCCTCCGCCGACCGCTCCACGGCCGGGATCAGCCCGAGGTGGCGCGAGGGCGTCGCGACGGCCGTGGAGCGGCGCAGCGCGCCCAGCACGGGCACGCCGGAGCCCTCCTCCAAGGCCTCGCGCAGCAGGTGCTCGTGGCGGTCGGAGGCGACCCGGTTGAGGATCACCCCGGCGAGCCGCACCTCCGGGTCCCAGGAGGCGAAGCCGTGCACCAGCGCGGCCACCGAACGGGACTGCGAGCTGCCGTCCACCACGAGCACCACCGGCGCGCGCAGCAGCTTGGCGACGTGCGCGGTGGACGCCAGCTCCCCGCGCCCCGACGCCCCGTCGAACAGCCCCATGACGCCCTCGACGACGGCGACGTCGGCCCCGGCCGCGCCGTGCAGGAACAGCGGCGCGATCCGCTCCGGCCCGCACAGGAAGGCGTCCAGGTTGCGGCCCGGTCGCCCGGCGGCCAGCGCGTGGTAGCCGGGGTCGATGTAGTCCGGGCCGACCTTGTGCGGGGAGACGGCGAGCCCGCGGGCGGCGAGCGCGGCGATCAGGCCGGTGGCGACGGTGGTCTTGCCCGCGCCCGAGGAGGGCGCGGCGACGACGAGGCGGGGGATGCTCAAGGAATCACCATTCGATGCCGCGCTGGCCCTTGCGGCCGGCGTCCATGGGGTGCTTGACCTTGGTCATCTCGGTGACGAGGTCGGCGAAGCCGGTGAGCGCCTCGGGGGCGTACCGGCCGGTGATGACGACGTGCTGGCTGCCCGGCCGGTCCTCGAGCACGGACACGACCTCCTCCGGGTCGACCCAGCCCCAGTGCATCGGGTAGGTGAACTCGTCGAGCACGTAGAAGCGGTAGGTCTCGGCCGCGAGGTCGCGCTTGACCTGCTCCCAGCCCTCCTTGGCGGCGGCCTCGCTGTCCATCTCCATCTCGCTGGAGCGCTGGATCCACGACCAGCCGGAGCCCATCTTGTGCCAGTCGACGGTGCCGCCCTCGCCGGAGGCACCGAGGACGCGCAGCGCGTTCTCCTCGCCGACCTTCCACTTGGCGGACTTCACGAACTGGAACACCCCGACGGACCAGCCCTGGTTCCAGGCCCGCAGCGCCATGCCGAACGCGGCCGTGGACTTGCCCTTGCCGGGGCCGGTGTGCACGGCGGTGATCGGCTGCGTGCGGCGCTGGCGGGTCGTCAGGCCGTCGTCGGGAACGCTCTCGGGAACACCCTTGGGCATGCTGCTCAGGCCGCCTTTCGCATGGTGGTTGCACGGTTGTCGCGACTGTCGCGGACGAGCGAGGCGACGCCCTCGGCGCGCAGTTCGTCCAGGGTGACGGCGGTGCCGCCGAGGTGTCCGGCGAGGGTGCGGGCGAGGCCGAGCCGGACGGGGCCGGACTCGCAGTCCAGGACGACGCTCGCGACGCCCTGGGCGGCGAACAGCCCGGCGGCGCGCCGGGACTGCGCGAGCGCGTCGCGGCCGCCGGTGGCCCGTCCGTCGGTGACGACGACGACCAGCGGGCGGCGGGCCGGGTCGCGCAGCCGCTCGATCCGCAGCACCTCGTGGGCGCGCAGCAGGCCGGCGGCCAGCGGGGTCCGGCCGCCGGTGGGCAGCGACTCCAGCCGGGCCGCGCCGACCTCGACGGACGAGGTGGGCGGGAGCGCCAGCTCGGCGCCCGCGCCGCGGAAGGTGATCATGCCGATCTTGTCGCGCCGCTGGTAGGCGTCCATCAGCAGCGACAGCACGGCGCCCTTGACGGCGGTCATCCGCTGCCGGGCGGCCATCGAGCCGGAGGCGTCGACGACGAACAGCACCAGGTTGGACTC
This sequence comes from Kitasatospora sp. NPDC057936, assembly GCF_042887525.1. Classification (NCBI taxonomy): domain Bacteria; kingdom Bacillati; phylum Actinomycetota; class Actinomycetes; order Kitasatosporales; family Streptomycetaceae; genus Kitasatospora; species Kitasatospora sp. NPDC057936. The sequence continues at coordinate 53,088 of NZ_JBHVPD010000050.1, read as the reverse complement.
GCGGCCCTTGCGCACCTGCTCGCGGAAGTCGTCCTTGCGCAGCACGAGCGCGGCGCCGGCGCGCCCGCGCGCCACCTGGTGCGGCGCGGCGGCCTGGAGGGTGGCGGTCAGGTGCAGGCGGCTGAGGGCGCCCTGGGGGCGTCGCGCGCGGACGGTGTACCCGCTGTCGGTCTCGGCGGGGGAGCGGCGGCCCTGCGCGCCGTGGCCGGTGCCGCGCACGGCGAACAGCCGGGTGCGGTACGGGTCGCCGGCCGCGACCGGCGCCGACTCCCGCGCGGGGGCGGGGTGCTGGGCTGGGACGGGCTGCTGCTCGGGGAGGTCCGGGGCGGCGGCGTCGGAGGCGGCGGCCTCCGGGGCCTGCGGACCGCTCTCGGGCTCGGGCGCGCCGCCGCCGTCCGGGCCGGGGCCGCCGTCGCCGGGGCCGGGGCCGTCGCCGTCCGGGTCGTCGCCGTCACCGTCACCGTCGGTCCCGGGGGAGTCCTCCGGGGAGTCCTCGGGCTGTGCGTGCTCCTCCAGGGTCCGGTCCAGCTGCTCCTCGTCCAGTCCGGGCGCGTCGAACGGGTTGCGACGGCGTCGGTGCGGCAGCGCGAGCTGGGCGGCCTTGCGGACGTCCTCCTCCAGCACCTCCGTGCGCCCGTCCCACGCGGCCAGCGCGACGGCCGTCCGCGCCATGACGATGTCGGCGCGCAGCCCGTCCACCTCGAACGCGGCGCACACGGCGGTGATCTGCCGGAGCGCCACGTCGGTGAGCTCGACCTTGGGCAGCAACTCCCGTGCGGCGGTGATCCGTTCGGCGAGCGCCCGCTCCTCGCCGGCGAACCGCGCCGCGAAGCCGGCCGGGTCCGCGTCGTAGGCGAGCCGCCGCCGGACGACCTCGGCGCGCTCGGCCGGGTCGCGCGTCGCGGCGATCTCCACGGTCAGGCCGAAGCGGTCGAGCAGCTGCGGCCGCAGCTCGCCCTCCTCCGGGTTCATCGTGCCGACCAGCAGGAACCGGGCCGCGTGCCGCACCGAGACGCCCTCGCGCTCGACGTAGGAGCGGCCCATCGCGGCGGCGTCCAGCAGCAGGTCGACGACGTGGTCCTGGAGCAGGTTCACCTCGTCGATGTAGAGCACCCCGCGGTGCGCCTTGGCGAGCAGTCCGGGCTCGTACGCCTTGACGCCCTCGGCGAGCGCGCGCTCCAGGTCGAGCGAGCCGACGATCCGGTCCTCGGCCACGCCGACCGGCAACTCGACCAGCTGGGACGGCCGTTCGCTGCTCCCGGAGGAGGCGTGCGGTCCGTCCGGGCACTGCGGGTCGGGCGCGGCCGGGTCGCAGGAGAAGCGGCAGTCGTCGACGGTGGCGATGGACGGCAGCAGGCCGGCCAGCGCGCGGACCATCGTCGACTTGGCGGTGCCCTTCTCGCCGCGCACCAGCACGCCGCCCACGGCCGGGGAGACCGCGTTCAGCAGCAGTCCGAGCCGCAGGTCGGTCATCCCGACGACCGCGGTGAACGGGTAGCGGACGTCACTCATGCGTTGCCAGCCTCCTCAGGCGCACCGGGCGGCAGGAACGGCAGCGTTCCGGCCGCCGGCACCCCGCCCTCGATCAGCTTCCACAGCGCGTCGGTGTCCGCGTGCTCCTCGATCAGGTCCCCCAGGCGGTCCAGCCGGGCCTCGCGCGCCTCGGCGAACGAGGTGTCCGGCGCCGGGACGAACGCGCGGCCCGCCAGCGCGGCCACCTCGCGCAGGAACTCCCGGCGGAACCCGTCGTTCTCCAGCGCGCCGTGCCAGGTCGTGCCCCACACCGAGCCCACCCGGCATCCGTCCAGGAAGGGCTCCCCGCCGTCCACGGCGACCACCCCGTGGTGGATCTCGTAGCCCTCGACGCGGTGCCCGTAGGCCTCGCCGACCGGCCGGGCGAGCACCTTCTCCACGCCGAACCGCACGCGCGTCGGCAGCAGGCCGAGCGCGTCGACGGCACCGGCCTTGGACTCGACGTCGTCGACGATCGAGCCCGCCAGCATCTGGTACCCGCCGCACACCCCGAGGACCGGCAGCCCGGCCGCCGCCCGCGCCCGCAGCGCCGGCTCCAGCCCGCGCTCGCGCAGCCAGGCGAGGTCGGCCACGGTGGCCCGGGTGCCGGGCAGCACGACGAGGTCGGCGTCGGCGAGCTCCTCCGGCCGGGTCGCCCAGCGGACGAGCACGCCGGGCTCCTGCGCCAGCGCGTCCAGGTCGGTGAAGTTCGACAGCCGGGGGAAGCGCACCACGGCCACCCGCAGCACGTCCGCCCCGAGCGGCCCGCGCCCGTCGACCCGGTCCACGACCGTCGACAGGTCCAGCGAGTCCTCGGCGTCCAGCCACAGCCCCGGCAGCATCGGCAGCGTGCCGAGCACCGGACGGCCGGTCAGGCCGTGCAGCATCTCCAGGCCGGGCGCCAGCAGCCGGGCGTCCCCGCGGAACTTGTTGACGAACCAGCCGGCCACGTGCCGCTGGTCCTCCTCGGACAGCAGCGCCAGCGTCCCGTACATCGCCGCGAACACGCCGCCCCGGTCGATGTCGCCGACCACCACGACGGGCAGCCGGGCGGCCGTCGCCAGGCCCATGTTGGCGATGTCCCGGTCGCGCAGGTTGATCTCGGCGGGCGAGCCCGCGCCCTCGCACACCACCACGTCGTACCGGCGGCGCAGGTCCGCCAGGCACTCCAGGGCGCGCTCCAGCAGGACGGGCTTGCGCTCGCGGTAGTCCAGCGCGCCCACCTCGGCGACCGGTCTGCCGAGCAGCACCACCTGGCTGCGGCCGTCCGCGCCGGGCTTGAGCAGCACCGGGTTCATCGCCGCCTCCGGCTCCACCCGGGCGGCCTGGGCCTGCATCGCCTGGGCCCGGCCGATCTCGGCGCCGTCGGCCGTCACGAACGAGTTCAGCGACATGTTCTGCGCCTTGAACGGCGCCACCCGGACGCCCCGGCGGGCCAGCCACCGGCAGATGCCCGCCGTGACGACGCTCTTGCCCGCGTCCGAGGTCGTCCCCGCGACCAGCAGCGCGTTGGTCATGCCCTTCCCCTCCTCAGCAGCGATCGCAGCAGGACGTGCCCCGCGACCGTCGTACCCAGCGCCAGCGCGCCCACCCGCCGCGACAGCGCGCAGGCCCGCTCGATGTCGTCCACCGTCACCGGCCGCAGCTCCGCGCCCAGCACCGGCCGGTGCTCGACGCGCTCGCCGTACTGCAGCGTGCCGCCCAGCCGCACGCCCACGGCGCCCGCGAACGCCGACTCGGCCTGCCCCGCGTTCGGGCTCGGATGCGCCGAACCGTCCCGCCGCCACACCCGCCAGGCCGTCCGCGGCTGCGGCGCGGCGGCCACCGTCAGCAGCGCCGTCAGCCGGGCGCCCGGCCAGCCCGCCACGTCGTCCAGCCGGGCCGAGGCCCAGCCGAACCGGGCGTGGCGCGGCGAGCGGTGACCCACCATCGCGTCCAGCGTGTTGACGGCGCGGAAGGCCAGCAGACCGGGCGTGCCGGCGAGGGCGCCCCAGGCCAGCGCGTTCACGACGGCGTCCGCGGTGTTCTCGGCCACCGACTCCACGACGGCGCGGGCGATCTGCTGCCCGTCCAGCGCGCTCGGGTCGCGCCCGCACAGGTGCGGCAGCCGCTCCCGGGCGGCGGGCAGGTCGCCCGCGGCCAGCGCCCGGCCGATCGTGCGCGCCTCCCGGGTCAGCGAGGTGCCGCCGAGCACCGTCCAGGTCGCGGCGGCGGCCAGCGCGGCCCGCCCCAGCGGCCGGCGGCCGGCCGTCCGCTCCAGCGCCACCGCGCCCGCCGCGACGGCGCCCACGCAGAGCGCCGTGTACGCGGCCCCGGTGGCCCGGTCGTCGCGCCACATCCGGCGCTCCAGGCGGGTCGCCGCACCGCCGAAGACGGCCACCGGGTGGCCGCGGCGCGGATCGGCGTAGCGGGCGTCCGCCAGGTAGCCCGCGACGGCGCCGACCGCGAAGGCGGCGGCGCGGGTCAGCGGGCGCACGACGGAGGGGGACAGGGGAGGGCTCGGCGGGTCGGGGCAGCCTGCATCGCGTGCGAGTCCTCACTCAGGGTCCGCGCCCTGGATCGACGTACCGGGGGCGAGAGTCTCCTGGCTTCCGGGTCGAACGCACCCCCGGAGCCTTCCAGCAGCACGTCAGCGAAGACTGACGGTCCGCCGTGGCGTCGTTCCGGCCGTGCTCCCCGGTGACAGTGGCGGGACCGCGCCGGACTCGCACCGGCTTCCTCTGCATGCCTCCGTTTGGCCCTGGGATCCCATCACGCGGCCGAACCGGGAGTCAACCGAGGTCACGGAGGGGTTGGTCACACGCGGGAGGCCCGGCGCGCGCCCCCGAACGCCCCCGTCACTACCTCCGAGTACTGCCGCCGCAGGGGCATGACATCCTGTGCGATCCTCCAGCGGTCCGCGCGCGCCCTCCCCGGCGCTTCGTGCGTTCGGCGGCTGGGGGCCCGTTCGTACCGGCCCTAGCGTTCGTTCACATGCGACGAAGACAGCCTCCGCCCGCCCTGCCCCCGGTGCCGTTCTCGCCCGCCGCGGCCCGCGCCCACCGCGCCGGGCTCGGCCTGACCCCCGAACAGGTCGCCGGCGGCATGGCCGCACACGGCGTCCGGCTGCTGCCCACGCACGTCATCGCCTGGGAGAGCGGCGAGCTGCGCCCCACCGAGGAGGAGTTCATCGCCCTCGCCCGCGCCCTGTGGTGCCCGCCCGCGCAGCTCATGGGCACCCGCCCGGCCCGCCTGCGCGACCACCGCGTGGCCCGCGAACTGAGCCAGGACACCGCCGCCCGTCGCATCGGCGTCGCCCTGCGCGTCTACCAGGAGGCCGAACTCACCGGGACGTGGGACGGCGACGAGGAGCGGACGCACGCGCTCGCCCAGGTGCTCGGACTGCGGCTCACCGAACTCGTCGAGGTGACCGGCCGCGGCGCCGAGCTCGACCAGCGGCTGCGCAGGTGCGTGGACGGCCGCTGGCAGCCCCACCTGCGGGCGGTCGCGCGGCTCGTGCCGGTCCACGAGGACGACCTCGCGACCGTCCTGACGGCCCTGCACCAGGAGCACCAGGTGTCCTCCCCGCACTGGGGCGCCGCGACGCCCACCCTGCCCCCGCGCGACCGGCCCCTGGCCCCGCGCTTCTGGGAACTCCTCGGCCGCCTCCACACGGAGATCCCGGTCTGACCCGTCCCGGCCTCCCCGTCCCCACCCCGCCCCCGCCTCCGCCTCGGCCTCCCCGCTCTCCGCAGGAGCCGCCACCCCCACCCCGTCCCCCGTCCAGCCCATCCCACTGGCCCCCGCTCCCACCCGCCAGTGAACTTGTCCCCAGCAGACTCACAGAGCGGGGAGCGATATGCGTTGGGGAACCGCAGCCGCCGTGGCGGCAGCCGCCGTCGGCACCGGGGTCGCCGTGCTGGTCGTCGGCCGGCGGGCGTCCGAGCGGCTCGTGCGGCCGGAGACCGTCGTGCTCGAGTCCGGCCCCGTCCTGGTGCAGAGCCTCGCCGCCGGCCGGATCACCTTCAACCGGACGCCCGCGGCCCTCCACCCCGGCCGCTGGGCGCTGGAGTGGGACGGCGACGGCCACGCCGTCGTCGACGACATCCTGCACAGCGACGAACAGGGCGTCACCCGCCGCCTGGTCCGCGCCGACCGGGGCACCCTGACGCCCGGCACCGAGGTCCGCTTCACCCCGCGCGTGCACCTCGGCGACCCGACGACCTCCCTCGGCCTCCCGTTCACCGAGACCGCCGTCGCCGGCGAGCTGGGCGCGATGCCCGCCTGGCGCCTGGACGGCAAGCGCGGCACCTGGGTGGTCCTCGTGCACGGCCCCGGCGCCGACCGCGCCCAGACGCTCCCCGTGCTGCCCGTCCTCCAGCGCCTGGCGCTGCCCGCCCTCGCCGTCACCTACCGCGGCGACCAGGGCGCCCCCGCCTCGCCGGACGGGCTCGGCCACTTCGGCGAGACCGAGTGGCGCGACGTGGAGTCGGCCGTGCGGCTCGCCCTCGACAGCGGCGCCGGCCGGGTGATCCTCTACGGCTGGTCGGTGGGCGCCACGATGTGCCTGCACGCCGCGGCCCGTTCGGCCTGGGCGGGGGCGATCGCCGGGATCGTCCTGGACTCGCCGGTGCTCGACCTGCCCGCCACCGCCCGCCGCGACGCGGTCCGGGCCGGCTACTCCAGGCCGGTCGCCGAGCTCGGCGCGCTGGCCGCGGAGGGCCGCACCGGGGTCGACCTGGCCGACTTCGCGCGCCTCGCCGAGGGGGCCGACCTGCGCGTGCCGACCCTCGTCCTGCACAGCCCGGACGACCCGATCGCGCCGTTCCGCGCCGCCCGGCACCTCGCCACGGCCCGTCCCGACGTCGTCAGCCTCCGGGCCTTCCCGGGCGCGGACCACACCGCCCTCTGGAACTCCGACCCCGCGCACTACTCGGAACTCCTCCGGCGCTGGCTCACCCCCCTCCTCTGATCCGGACCGGCTGCCGTTAATCCGGGGCATTCCGGCCGGTCATTCCCCGGTCCGGCCCCCGCTTCCTCCGTTCTTGCAATTCCCCCCACCCGTCATCGCGCGCCACCCGGGCACCGGAAGCCGATTCCGCCGGAACGGGAAGTCGGCGCGGTCGATTTCCGCCACCGGTCCCGCCCTCGCCGACCTGGCCGATCCGCATCCACCCGGAGCACTCCCGGCGGGCGTGCCCGGTGCGCGCATTCCCGCCTCCATCCGTCGGCGACACCGCGAGAGTCGGCCATTCACCCCTCGCCGCAGCCCTTTCCGTATCCGTTCGAACACCCCCCGTGACCACCGCAAACGGGCCTGGCATGAGCCCGCCACACGATTCCGGCCAGGCGGTTTGCCGCTGTTGCCCGATCTTGCGGAGGTGCTGCCACAACCCGCCCGCCCGTACAACCAACCGGATGTGACAGAAGGCCGGTACAAGGGGAAGACTGCTCGACGTGACGTCTCGGAACCCGCGCGACCGTGATGCCCCGCTCCCACCGACGATCGGTACCGGTGCGACGGTGACCCGCCTCCCCGGTACGGCCCACCGGCCCGTCGGGGCCAGGCCGGGCGGGGGCGGCGTACCCCGCCGACGAGGCCCCGCACCCGCCCCAGGCCGCGGCCGGGTCCCCGTGCCGGACGGCTTCCCCGCCCCCGCCGAGCTGGCTCCGCTGGCCCGCCGGATGCTGGTGGACGCCGTCCGGATCGCCCGCTGGGCGGGGGAGCTCGGCGAGGTCGACAAGCGGGGCGAACTGCTCCCCGAGGACGCCCGCGCGGCGGGCCGCGCACTGGCCATGACGGTCGGCGCCGCGGCCAAGGCCTGGGGCCAGGCGCTGCTGGTCGGCCTGGTCGAGGCCCGCGACGGCGGCGCCGGGCCGGGCTGGCGGCTGCACGCCTGGGAGCACGACGACGAGGCCGTGGTGCGCGGCTGGTCCGCGCTGTTCGACGCCTGGACGCTGCTCGCGCCGGTCCCGCCGGCCGCCCTGCGCGGCGTCTTCACGGTGCTGGCCGGCCAGGCCGTGGACCAGGCCCCGCAGCTGCTCTCCTTCCTGCACCTGGTGGCCGGCCCGGTCGCCGACAGCGAGCTCCTGGAGCTGCTGCGCCGCGGCCTGGACGAGCGCCGGGTCGGCGGCAGCGGGGGCGTGGGCCTGTCGCCCGTGCCGCACGCCGCCTCCGCCGTGTCGGCGGTCCGCGGCACCTGCCGCGAGCCGCAGATCGACACCCCGGCCGCGCCGGCGGACGTCGCCGCCGTCCTGGACTGGATGCTGGACGGCCTCGCGGCCGTCGGCGCCGTGGTGCGCCGGAACGACGCCGCCGAGCTGTCGCCGCTCGGGCACTGGGCGGTGCGGGCGAAGCTGGAGGAGATCTGCACGGTCGCCCAGACCGCGGCCGGCCACATCGAGCAGAGCGCCTACGAGCTGCTGAACGCCTGCGCCGACTACTCGCCGGGCCCGGCCCGGGCCGAGTACCGCGCCTGGGTGGCGGCCCGCCCGGCGGACCGCGCCGTGGCGGAGCTGCTGGACGCCGCCCAGGGCGACGACGCGCTCGTGCGCGGCCTGGCCTTCGAGGCGCTGCGGGTGGCCGGGGGCACGGCCGAGCAGGCGGTGCGCGCGGCCGTGGACGAGCCGGTGCTGCGCCCGTACGCGCTGCTGTGGCTCGCTGAGCAGTCGGACGAGGGCGTGTCCCCGGCCGACGTGCTGGGCGCCGAGGACGCGGCCTGGCTCTGGGTGGACACGGCGGCCGCGGTGCTGGACCACGGCGAGACCGAGCTGCTGGTCGGCCACGTGGAGGGCGCCTCGGCGGGCGACCCGGTGCGGCTGTTCGCCCGGGCCCGGCAGTCGGGGCACCCGCGGGCGGCCTCGGTGCTGACGGCGGTGTCGGGCGTGCACCCGGACCCGGGCGTGGCCCGGGCGGCCCGTCGCTCGGCGTTCAGCGTCCACACCGGCGGGGCGTGAGCGCCCGGAAGCGCGTATGACGAAGGGGCCCGGATCCGCAGCGGATCCGGGCCCCTTCGTCATAGCGCTTCGTACGCGGGAGGCTCAGCCGAGCCGCGACTCCGCCCGCCGGGCGCGGACGTCGCCGACCTTCTGGCCGACCTTGCGCCGGATGACCAGCAGCGGCGCCATGGCCGCGAGCGCGATCTGGGCGAAGGCGCCGACGTGCAGGAGCAGGTCGCCGCCCGGCAGGCCGGTGGCCCACGCGGCCAGGCAGCCGATGGAGACCACGATCCAGCACAGCGTGGCGGTGGCCAGCAGGCCCTGCGGCTTCGGGTACTCGATCCGGCTGACCATCAGGTACGCGGCGCCGAAGATGGCGACCAGACCGGGCAGGAACGGCGGGTCGAGCAGCACGATCGCGATGACCGTCATGGCGCCCATCGGGCAGGGCATGCCCTGGAACACCCCGGGCCGCATCTTCACGGCCGAGAAGCGGGCCAGCCGCAGGACCACCGCGAGCAGCACCGTCAGCGCGATCAGCGCGGACAGCGGCCGGTTGGAGCCCTGCGAGACCATGCCCCAGACCGCGACGAAGTAGGCCGGCGCGATGCCGAAGCTGATCAGGTCGGCCAGGTTGTCGAGTTCGGCGCCCAGGGCGGAGGAGCGCAGCTTGCGCGCCACCAGGCCGTCGAAGAGGTCGCACATCGAGCCGATCAGCAGCAGCGTCACCGCGGTGGCGGCGCTGTGCCGGTCCGGAGCGACGTCCGGGTTGGTGATGTGCGGGATCAGGACCCCGGTGGTGATCGAGTAGATCGCCAGGAAGCCGCAGACGGCGTTCCCCAGGGTCAGGAAGTCGGCGGTGGACAGGTGCTGCGGCGAGCGCGGCGCGCGGAGCTCGCGGTCGCGTGCCCAGCGGCGACGGCGTAGCGCCGTCTCCTCGTCGTCCAGGCCGACGATGGTCTCAGGATCAGTCACGGTCAAGGCGTGTCACCCCGGCTGTGGTCTTCTGGCCGACCTCGACGCCGACCTCGACGCCGGCCGGCAGGTAGGTGTCGACCCGGGACCCGAACCGGATCAGGCCGATCCGGTCGCCCTGGGCGACCTTGGTGCCGGCGTCGACGTAGGGCACGATGCGGCGGGCCACGGCCCCCGCGATCTGCACCATCTCGATGTCGCCGAGCTCGGTGTCGAAGTGCCAGACGACCCGCTCGTTCTGGTCGCTGTCCTTGTTGAACGCGGGCACGAACCCGCCCGCGACGTGCTCGACCGACGTCACCGTGCCGGGCAGCGGCGCGCGGTTGACGTGGACGTTGAGCGGGCTCATGAAGATGGCGACCCGGGTGCGGCCGTCCGGCCAGGCGTCGATGCTCTGCACCACGCCGTCGGCGGGGGAGATCACTCTGCCCGTGCCGATCTCACGCTCGGGGTCGCGGAAGAACCACAGCATGCCCGCGCCGAGCGCGCAGGCGGGTACCGCCGCCAGGGCCCACTTGCCGCTGCGCCGGGTGAGGGCGGTGGTCACGGCGGCCGTGGCGAGGGTGGGGACGAACCAGGGGGTGGCTCCGCGCGCGATGGTCACGCGGGGTCGCCGACCGGCCGTCGTGGCTGCGAGGGCATCGCGGTCCGTGACGGAGGTGTGAGGGGACGGGCTGATGGGCATCGAAGACCTTTGTCGCGGGGGATCATGGCCGCTGGACGGGGGCCACCGCGGGATCGGGTAAGAGAGGGACGGCTGCTGTCCCGGTGGATGCTATCGGGAGCACACGGTGGGTGGGCAACCCGCCTGCTCGTTCCGCAGGCGCGAGGTCACGCCTACTCATACGACCGTAGCTCGGCCCCGTCCGGTTCCCAAGGGCCCGGACGGGCCTGGTGACTCTTGTCTCAGCGGGTGCGCCGGGGGAACGCCGCGTCCGCGCCATCCGCTCCCGGACGCCCCGGGACGGCGCCGCGACGGCGTGCGGAAGCGGCCGCGGGGCGCGTAGCTGCAGCTCTACGCCCTGCGGCCGCTTCCGGGGCCGTGCCGGACCCCAGGCGGACCAGGCCGGGGCCGTCGTGGCACGGCGGGATGCCGGGACGGGCCCGCACGCCCGTCGGCCGGCTGTTCCGGGGGCCACCCGTCGAGCCGGGGTGGCCCGGAGGTCACTCGGCGATCCGGTACTCCTCCAGGAGCCGGCGTCCGACGATCATCTTCTGGATCTCCGCAGTTCCTTCACCGATGAGCAGCATCGGGGCCTCGCGGTAAAGGCGCTCGATCTCGTACTCCTTGGAGAAGCCGTAGCCGCCGTGGATGCGGAAGGCGTCCTCGACGACCTCCTTGCAGTACTCGGAGGCGAGGTACTTGGCCATGCCGGCTTCGAGGTCGTTGCGCTCGCCGCTGTCCTTCTTGCGGGCGGCCATGACCATCATCTGGTGGGCGGCCTCGACCTTGGTGGCCATCTCGGCGAGCTTGAACTGGATCGCCTGGTGCTCGGCGATCTTCTTGCCGAAGGTCGAGCGCTGCTGGGCGTAGGAGATGCCGAGCTCGAAGGCGCGGCGGGCGACCCCGCAGCCGCGGGCGGCGACGTTGACGCGGCCGACCTCGACGCCGTCCATCATCTGGTAGAAGCCGCGGCCGGGGACGCCGCCGAGGATCCGGTCGGCCGGGATCCGGACGTCCTGGAGGACCAGCTCGGTCGTGTCGACGCCCTTGTAGCCCATCTTCTCGATCTTCCCGGGCACGGTGAGGCCGGGGACGGTCGGGTTCGGGCCGAATCCGGCCGTCTTCTCGATCAGGAAGGTGGTCATGTTCTTGTACGGGCTGCTGCCGCCCTCGTCGGTCTTGCAGAGGACCGCGACGAGGGTGGAGGTGCCGCCGTTGGTGAGCCACATCTTCTGGCCGTTGAGGACGTAGAAGTCGCCGTCCTTGACGCCCTTGGTGGAGATGGCCGAGACGTCGGAGCCGAGGCCGGGCTCGGACATCGAGAACGCGCCGCGGATCTCGCCGGCCGCCATCTTCGGCAGGAAGTAGTCCTTCTGCTCCTGCGTGCCGTGGGCGTTGATCATGTGCGCCACGATGAAGTGCGTGTTGACGATGCCGGAGACGGACATCCAGCCGCGGGCGATCTCCTCCACCACGAGGGCGTAGGTGAGCAGCGACTCGCCGAGGCCGCCGTACTCCTCGGGGATGGTGAGGCCGAAGAGGCCGAGCTGCTTCATCCCCTCGACGATGGCGGTCGGGTACTCGTCCTTGTGCTCCAGCTCGGTCGCGACCGGAATGATCTCCTTGTCGACGAAATCCCGCACGGTGGCGAGGATGTCCCGCTGGATCTCGGTGAGGCCGTCGGTCTGTGCGAGGCGTCCCATCGTGCGGCTCCGATTTGTCGTGAAAAGTCGGGGGGGGGGGGATTGCCGGGGGCCCTGCCGGCGTGGCTGCGGCAGCAGGGCCCCCGTTCCGGGTGGGGGTCGGCCGATGACGGCGGCCTGCCCCTCCGGGGCATTGGGAGGGGAAAAGCGGTTCAGGAAAGAGGGGTGGGACGGCCGGGCTGCTCGCCGCCGCGCTCCTTGATGTACGTCTCGGTCGGCACCATCACCTTGCGGCGGAAGATGCAGACGACCGTGCCGTCCTGCTTGTACCCCTTGGTCTCGACGTAGACGATGCCCCGGTCGTCCTTGGACTTGGAGGGCCACTTGTCGAGGACGGTGGTCTCGCCGTAGATCGTGTCGCCGTGGAAGGTCGGCGCGACGTGCCGCAGCGACTCGATCTCCAGGTTGGCGATCGCCTTGCCCGAGACGTCCGGGACGGACATGCCGAGCAGCAGCGAGTAGATGTAGTTGCCCACGACGACGTTCTTCCCGAAGTCGGTCGTCTTCTCCGCGTAGTTGGTGTCCATGTGGAGCGGGTGGTGGTTCATGGTGAGCAGACAGAACAGGTGGTCGTCGTACTCGGTGACGGTCTTCCCGGGCCAGTGCTTGTAGACCGCGCCGACCTCGAACTCCTCGTAGGTGCGTCCGAACTGCATGGTGCTACGCCTCCGGGATCTCGAACTTGGTGGTGCGCTCCATGCCGGCGGCCCGGCCCTTGCCGGAGATGACCAGGGCCATCTTGCGGCTGGCCTCGTCGATCATCTCGTCGCCGAGCATCGCCGAGCCCTTGGCGCCGCCCGCCGCGGAGGTGCAGTAGTCGTAGGCGTCGAGGATCAGCTCGGCGTGGTCGTAGTCCTCCTGCGAGGGCGAGTAGATCTCGTTCGCGGCGGCGACCTGGTCGGGGTGCAGCACCCACTTGCCGTCGAAGCCGAGGGCGGCGGAGCGCCCGGCGACCTCGCGGTAGCCCTCCTGGTTGCGGATCTGCAGGTACGGGCCGTCGATCGCCTGGAGGTCGTTGGCGCGGGCGGCCATCAGGATGCGCATCAGGATGTAGTGGTAGGCGTCGGCGTTGTAGCCGGAGGGCTGCTCGCCGACCACCAGGGACTTCATGTTGATCGAGGCCATGAAGTCGGCGGGGCCGAAGATGATGGTCTCCAGCCGGGGCGAGGCCTCGGCGATGGCGTCGACGTTGATCAGGCCCTTGGCGTTCTCGATCTGCGCTTCGATGCCGATCTTCCCGACCTCGAAGCCCATGGTCTTCTCGATCTGGGTGAGGAGGAGGTCGAGCGCCTTGACCTGCTCGGCGTCCTGGACCTTCGGCAGCATGATGCAGTCGAGGTTGGGGCCGGCGCCCTCGACGACGGTGATCACGTCGCGGTAGGTCCAGTGGGTGGTCCAGTCGTTGACGCGCACGACGCGGGTCTTGCCGCCCCAGTCGCCGTTGTTGAGGGCGTCGACGATGGTGTGGCGGGCGCTCTCCTTGACCAGCGGGGCGCAGGCGTCCTCCAGGTCGAGGAAGACCTGGTCGGCGGGCAGGCCCTGGGCCTTCTCCAGGAAGCGCGGGTTGCTGCCGGGCACGGCGAGGCAGGAGCGGCGCGGGCGCAGGCGGTTGACAGTGGTCATGAGGGTGGTTCTGTTCCTTCCCAGTGGTCAGCTGGTCAGCTGGTCAGTTCGTGGCCGGGGTCGGTGCGGGCGTCCACGGCTGGAGCTTGTTGGCCAGCCGGATCTCGTCCACGATCCGGCCGATGATGGTCGTGATGCCGAAGTCCTTCGGGGTGAACACGGCGGCGACGCCGGCGGCCTTGAGGGCCTCGCCGTCCGCTGCCGGGATGATGCCACCCACGATCACCGGGACATCCTCCACCCCGGCCCGCCGCAGGCGCTGCAGCACGTCGGGCACGAGCTCGGAGTGCGCGCCGGAGAGGATCGACAGGCCCACGCAGTGGACGTCCTCCGCGACGGCCGCGGAGACGATCTGCTCCGGCGTGAGCCGGATGCCCTGGTAGACCACCTCGAACCCGGCGTCGCGGGCCCGGACGGCGATCTGCTCGGCGCCGTTGGAGTGCCCGTCCAGGCCGGGCTTGCCGACCAGCAGGCGCAGCTTGCCGGCGCCCAGCTCCTCGGCGGTGGCGGCCACGGCGGCGCGCACGGCGGCCAGTTCGCCGCCGGGCTCGGCCGCGACCGCGACCGGGGCGCCGCCGACGCCGGTGGGGGCGCGGTACTCGCCGAAGACCTCGCGCAGGGCGAAGGACCACTCCCCGGTGGTGACGCCGGCCCGGGCGCAGGCGAGCGTGGCCGGCATCAGGTTGGCGTCGGTGGCGGCGACGGCCTTGAGCTCCGCCAGCGCCTCCTGGGCGGCGGCCTCGTCGCGCTGTCCGCGCCAGGCCTCCAGGGCGGCGAGGACGGACTGCTCGGAGGCCGGGTCGACGACCATGATCGCGGTGTCGAGGTCGGCCGTGAGCGGGCTCTCCTCGGTGGTGTCGAAGCAGTTGACGCCGACGATCTTGTCCTCGCCGGACTCGATCCGGGCCCGCCGGGCGGCGTGCGAGGAGACCAGGTTGGACTTCAGGTAGCCGGATTCGACGGCCGGGATCACCCCGCCCATCTCCAGCACCTTGGCGATCTCCGCCTCGGCGCCGGCCAGCAGGTCGGCCGTCTTGGCCTCGATGACCTCGGAGCCGTTGAAGATGTCCCCGTACTCCAGCAGGTCGGACTCGTAGGCGAGCACCTGCTGGATCCGCAGCGACCACTGCTGGTCCCACGGCCGGGGCAGGCCCAGCGCCTCGTTCCAGGCCGGGAGCTGGACGGCCCGGGCGCGGGCGTCCTTGGAGAGCGTGACGGCGAGCATCTCCAGCACGATCCGCTGGACGTTGTTCTCCGGCTGCGCCTCGGTCAGGCCCAGCGAGTTGACCTGCACGCCGTAGCGGAACCGGCGCTGCTTGGGGTCCTCGACGCCGTAGCGCTCGCGCGTGACCTTCTCCCACAGCCGGGCGAAGGCGCGCATCTTGCACATCTCCTCGACGAAGCGCACGCCGGCGTTCACGAAGAAGGAGATCCGCGCGACCACGTCGCCCATGCGCTCGGCCGGCACCTGCCCGGAGTCGCGCACCGCGTCGAGCACCGAGATGGCGGTGCACATCGCGTAGGCGATCTCCTGGACGGGCGTGGCCCCGGCCTCCTGCAGGTGGTAGCTGCAGATGTTGATCGGGTTCCACTTGGGGATGTTGCCGACCGTGTAGGCGATCATGTCGGTGATCAGGCGCACCGACGGGCCGGGCGGGAAGACGTGCGTCCCGCGCGACAGGTACTCCTTGACGATGTCGTTCTGGGTGGTGCCGGTGAGCTTGGCGACGTCGGCGCCCTGCTCTTCGGCGACCACCTGGTAGAGCGCCAGCAGCCACATCGCGGTGGCGTTGATCGTCATCGAGGTGTTGGTCTGTTCGAGCGGGATGCCGTCGAACAGGGTGCGCATGTCGCCGACGTGGCCCACCGGCACGCCGACCCGGCCGACCTCGCCGCGGGCGAGGATGTGGTCGGAGTCGTAGCCGGTCTGGGTCGGCAGGTCGAAGGCGACGGAGAGGCCGGTCTGGCCCTTCGCCAGGTTCCGCCGGTAGAGCGCGTTGGAGTCGCTCGCGGTGGAGTGTCCGGCGTAGGTGCGCATCAGCCAGGGCCGGTCGCGCTTCTGCGGCTCGGTCATCGGATCGGCCTCAGACGTTTCGGAAGCGGTTGATCGCGTCGAGGTGCGTGGCGCGGAACTCCGCGTCGCGCACGCCCAGGCCCTCCTCGGGGGCCAGGCACAGCACGCCGACCTTGCCCTGGTGCTTGTTGTGGTGCACGTCGAGGGAGGCCTGGCCGGTCTCCTCCAGGGAGTAGACCTTCGACAGGGTCGGGTGGATCTTGCCCTTGGCGACCAGGCGGTTGGCCTCGTAGGCCTCGCGGTAGTTGGCGAAGTGCGAGCCGACGATCCGCTTGAGCGACATCCACAGGTAGCGGTTGTCGTACTGGTGCATGTAGCCGGAGGTGGAGGCGCAGGTGACGATGGTGCCGCCCTTGCGGGTGACGTACACCGAGGCGCCGAAGGTCTCCCGGCCCGGGTGCTCGAAGACGATGTCGACGTCCTCGCCGCCGGTGAACTCGCGGATCTTCGAGCCCAGGCGCTTCCACTCGCGCGGGTCCTGGTTCTGCTCGTCCTTCCAGAACCGGTAGCCCTCCGCCGAGCGGTCGATGATCGCCTCGGCGCCCATGGCGCGGCAGATCTCGGCCTTCTGCGGGCTGGAGACCACGCAGATCGGGGTGGCGCCGCCGGCCAGCGCGTACTGGGTGGCGTACGAGCCGAGGCCGCCGCTGGCGCCCCAGATCAGCACGTTGTCGCCCTGCTTCATGCCGGCGCCGTTGCGCGAGACCAGCTGGCGGTAGGCGGTGGAGTTGACCAGACCGGGGGAGGCGGCCTCCTCCCAGGTGAGGTGCTTGGGCTTGGGCAGCAGCTGGTTGGTCTTCACCAGGGCCAGCTGGGCCAGGCCGCCGAAGTTGGTCTCGAAGCCCCAGATGCGCTGCTCCGGGTCCATCATCGTGTCGTTGTGGCCGTCCGGGGACTCCAGCTCGACCGAGAGGCAGTGGGCGACGACCTCGTCGCCGGGCTTCCAGGCGTTGACGCCGGCACCGGTGCGCAGGACGACACCGGCCAGGTCGGAGCCGAGGACGTGGTACGGCAGGTCGTGGCGCTTGGTGAGCGGCGACAGCCGGCCGTAGCGCTCCAGGAAGCCGAAGGTGGAGACCGGCTCGAAGATCGAGCTCCACACGGTGTTGTAGTTGACCGCGCTGGCCATGACGGCGACGAGGGCCTCGCCCGGGCCCAGTTCGGGCAGGGCGACGTCGTCGAGGTGGAGGGACTTGCGGGGGTCCTTGTCGCGGCTGTCGAGGCCGGCGAACATCTGCTCCTCGTCCTTGTGGAGCGTGACCGCCCGGTAGGACTCGGGGAGCTGGATCGCTGCGAAGTCCTCCGCCGTGGCGTCGTTGCTGAGGATCGCGTCGAGGATTTGCTGCATGGCTCTGCCTCCGGAGGCGTACCTGTGTGAGGGCGCACAGGGCGTCTGGGGAAGGCCGGGAGCGGACACCGGCTTCGCTGTGGTGGGTGGTGGGCGGGGTCAGGCTGGTCGGCCCGGCCGTGGGCCGGGTGGTACTCGCTCTGCTCCCGGGGTGTGGGAACACCGGACGACGGCGCGCCGAGGTGGGGAGCCGCGGCGCCGCGACTGGTGAGTAACAACGTAGTGGCACCCTGTGCCAGCCGTAAAGACACCGGGTGTCAGGAATTTGGCCGACTTCCGGCGGCTGTCATGGACACCCGAACGGGGACGAAAAGGGCCCGCCGCCGATTCCTCGGCGCGGGCCCTTTTTGACCTTCGTTTCCTCCGTGACCTGCGGAAATGCTCCCGTCAGATGTGCCCGGAGCCGCTCAGCGCGGCCCGGATGCTGTCCACTACGACGTCCAGCGGAGCGTCCGTCCGGGCGACTGTGATGAGTACCTCACCTCCGGGGCTGGCACTCAGTGCGCTCTCGGCGAGCACCTCCCCGGGCGCCCCACTGACACCGGGTGCCACCAGGGATCCGCGGCGCCTGGCACCGGGCGCGCTGGACGCCCAGAAGGTCCGCCGGATCACCTCGAAGGAGTGGTCCAGCTGCGCCTCCACGTCACCCCGGCCGCCGGCCCGCAGCCAGCGCCGCAGCACGTGGTTGTGCGCCGCGACCACGGCCGCCGCCGACACCTCGGCCAGCATCGAGTCGTCCTCGCCGCCGCGCTGCCAGCCCGAAGGGATGTCCTCGCCGGTGTCGAAGCGGCCCAGCAGGTACCGGGTGAACAGCCGCTCGTACCGGGCCACCACGGCGATCTCCCGCTCGCGCAGCGCCGGCACCTGGCGGATCAGCTGGTACCGCGCGACCGACACCCCCGGGGTGGAGGCGTACATCCGCAGCACCTCCTTGATGCCCCGGCAGACCACGTCGAGCGGGTGCTCCTCGGGCTCGGCGCTGGCCAGCAGGTCCGCGACCCGGACGAGCGTGTCGTCGTGGTCCGGGAAGATCGCCTCCTCCTTCGACCGGAAGTACCGGAAGAAGGTGCGCCGGGCGACCCCGGCCGCCGCCGCGATCTGGTCGACGGTGGTCTCCTCGTAGCCCTGCGAGGCGAACAGGTCCATCGCGGCCGTGGCCAGGTCCTGGCGCATCTGCAGGCGCTGCGCCGCGGCCCGGCGGCTGCCCGGGCCGGCGTCCGGGCCGGTGCCCCCGGCCGACGTGGCCGGCCGGTCGGCGGCGCGCGGTGCGGCGGACTGCTGCGGGGTGGCTGACTGAACCCGATCCATGTCCGGAACGCTACACGGCCCCGGCTGCGCCCCGGCGGCCCTTCCCCGGCGGACCGGCGAGACCGGGCCGGTCACGGCCGGGCGCGGCCAGCGGGCCGACACCGTCCCGGGGTTCCAGGCCGAGCGCGGCTGCCCGGCCGTCGGCGCGCTCCCGGCCGGCGCCGCCCCGCGGGGAGCGGCGCCGCCGGGCTGCGGCACGGTCACCGGCGCGCGTGGTCGCGGAACCCGCGGCCGGTCTTGCGGCCCAGGCAGCCCGCCGCCACCAGGTGCTCCAGCAGCGGCGCGGCGGCCAGGCCCGGCTCGCGGAACTCCTGGTGCAGCACCTGCTCGATGGTCAGCGAGACGTCCAGGCCGACCACGTCCAGCAGCTCGAACGGGCCCATCGGGTAGCCGCAGCCGAGCTTCATCGCGGTGTCGATGTCGTCCACCGTCGCGTAGTGCTCCTGGAGCATCCGCACCGCGTCGTTCAGGTAGGGGAAGAGCAGCGCGTTGACGATGAAGCCGGCCCGGTCCCCGCACTCCACCGGGTGCTTGCGCACCTTGGCGCACAGGTCCAGGACGGTCGCGGTGACGTCCGGCGCGGTCAGCACGGTGGAGACCACCTCGACCAGCTTCATCGCCGGCGCCGGGTTGAAGAAGTGCATGCCGACGACGTCCTGCGGCCGCGAGGTGGCGGTCGCGCAGCTGATCACCGGCAGCGAGGAGGTGGTGGTGGCGAGCACCGCGCCCGGCCGGACGATCT
This sequence comes from Kitasatospora sp. NPDC057936, assembly GCF_042887525.1. Lineage (NCBI taxonomy): Bacteria > Bacillati > Actinomycetota > Actinomycetes > Kitasatosporales > Streptomycetaceae > Kitasatospora > Kitasatospora sp. NPDC057936. The sequence continues at coordinate 34,221 of NZ_JBHVPD010000050.1, read as the reverse complement.
TGTCCAGGGCCGCGAACAGCTCCCGCTTGACCGCCAGGTCCTCGGCCACCGCCTCGACCACCAGGTCGACCTCGGCCAGCTCCGCGTACTGCCCGACCGGCGTCACCAGGGCCAGCGCCGCGTCCCGCTGCTCGGCGCCCATCCGGCCCTTCGCCACCGAGCGCTCCAGCGACTTCGCCAGCTGCGCCTTGGCCCGGTCCGCCTTCTCCTGGCTGCGCGCGGCCAGCAGCACGGCGTACCCGGACTTGGCGAACACCTCGGCGATGCCGGTCGCCATCGTGCCCGAGCCGCACACGCCGACCGTCCGCACCTCGCGGCCCGCCACCTTCGGCCGCGCCGGGCCGGTGGCCGCGTCCACGGCCCTGGAGGAGCCCGGCGCCTCGTAGGTGTAGAAGCCCCGGCCGGACTTGCGGCCCAGCAGACCGGCCGACACCAGCTGGCCGAGGATCGGCGCGGGCGCGTGCAGGCGGTCCCTGGACTGCTCGTACATCGCCTCCAGGACGGTCCGCGCGGTGTCCACGCCGATCAGGTCGAGCAGTGCCAGCGGGCCCATCGGCAGGCCGCAGCCGAGCCGCATCGCGGCGTCGATGTCCTCGCGCGAGGCGTACTTGGACTCGTACATCGCGGCGGCCTGGTTCAGGTACGCGAACAGCAGGCCGTTCACCACGAAACCGGCCCGGTCGCCGGCCGCGACCGGCTCCTTGCCGAGGTCCCGGGCGAACCCGGCGGCGTCCTCGGCGACCTGCGGGGCGGTCAGCACCGTGCGGACCACCTCGACCAGCTTCATGGTGTGGACCGGGTTGAAGAAGTGCAGGCCGAGCACCCGGTCCGGGCGGGCGGTCGCAGCGGCGATCCGGGTCACCGACAGCGCGGTGGTGCCGGTGGCGAGCACCGTCTCCGGCGGGCAGATCCGGTCCAGCTCGGCGAAGACCTCACGCTTGAGCTCCAGCTGCTCGGGCACCTCCTCGATCACGAGGTCGGCGCCCGCGGCGGCGGAGAGTTCGTGGCCGACGGAGATCTGCGCGAGCAGGGCCGCGCGCTCCTCGGCGGTGATCCGCGCGCGCTCGACGGCGTGCGCGGTGGCCTCCTCGATCCGGGCCAGGGCCCGGGCGGCCGAGTCCTCGGTGGCCTCGATGCCGATCACCCGGCGGCCGCTCTTGGCGACCGCCACCGCGACGCCGGCACCCATCGTGCCGAGGCCGACCACGGCGACCGTGGGGAAGGGACGCTGCATGGTCCTGACTCCTAGTCATGAAGGGCCCGCGCACGCTCCGGCGGACGTGCCGCCGCGCCCGTGCGTACGCAGGGGGCGGCAGCCCGCCGGAGGAGGGTCCGCGCGCGGGGGCTGGAGGGATGACGGGTGCGGCCCACCCGCGCGGCGGCCGGTCCGCTCCGGCCGAACTGCGGGTGTGCCGTCGTGCTCAGGCGCTCGGAGGTGAACGGAGCGGCGCTGACGCGAGGAGGGAAACCCGGCCCGCCGCGGTTCGCGGCACCGGCCGGTGAAGGACGCACGGCACCCGTCGGTGCGGCTCCCGAAGCCCGACGGCGGTGCGTGCGGCCACTGTAGCGAAGCTACTGCCCAGTAGGAAGAGGGCGGACGGCGGCAAAACCACCCCACCCCGAACGGGTGAACGGGAGGACGCGCGTCCGTTCCAACCACCCGATCGAGGAGTTACGCGGACCCACCCGGAGGGGCAGCATGAAGGCATGACTGCTGACACCATCGCCGTCGCCGTGGACGCCCACGCCGCCGTCGAACTGCCCCCGCGCGCCGAGCGCGCCCGGCAGGCCGAGGCCGCCGCCGACCGGCTCCGCGCGGCCGGGGTCGAGGCGGTCGCCGTCACCTGGGTGGACAACGCCGGCATCACCCGGGTCAAGGCCGTGCCGCTCGGCGGCCTCGTGCACGCCGCCCAGTGGGGCGTCGGCGCCGCCCCCTGCTTCGACGTGTTCCTCGCCGACGACGCCATCACGACCAGCCCGATCATCGGCGGCCCCACCGGGGACCTGCGCCTGTACCCCGACCTCGACCGGGTCGTCCCGCTCGCCGCCCAGCCCGGCTGGGCCTGGGCCCCGGGGGACCGGCACACCCAGGCCGGCACCCCGCACCCCGGCTGCCAGCGGCTGTTCGCCCGCCGGATGGAGGCCACGGCCGCCGCGCGCGGCATCGGCCTCAAGGCCGGCATCGAGGTCGAGTGGGTGGCCGCCCTCGCCGGCGCCCCGGCGGACGAGCCGCAGTACCCCACCCACGGCCCCGCGTACGGGATGCACCGCCTCACCGACCTCTCCGACTACCTGCGGGACGTCCTGCGCGCCCTCGGCGAGCAGGGGCTCGACGTCCTGCAGATCCACCCCGAGTACGCGCCGGGCCAGTTCGAGGTCTCCGTCGCCCCCGAGGGCCCGGTCGCCGCCGCCGACACCGCGGTCCTGGTCCGGCACACCATCCGTGCCGTCTCCAACCGGCACGGCCTGCGGGTCTCCTTCGCACCCGTGGTCGAGGCCGGCACGGTCGGCAACGGCGGCCACCTCCACCTGAGCCTCTGGCGGGACGGCCGCAACCTCGGCCGCGGCGGCTCCGGCCCGCACGGCCTGACCGCCGAGGCCGAGGGCTTCCTGGCCGGCGTGCTCGCCGCGCTGCCCGAGCTGCTCGTGCTCGGCTGCTCCAGCCCCGCCGGGTACCTGCGGCTCGTGCCCTCGCACTGGGCCGGCGCCTACCAGTGCTGGGGCCTGGAGAACCGCGAGGCCGCGCTGCGCCTGGTCACCGGCTCGGCGGGGGAGCGCTCCGCCGCGGCCAACGCCGAGGTCAAGTGCTTCGACGCCAGCGCCAACCCCTACCTCGCGGTCGGCGCCGTGCTCGCCGCCGGACTCGCCGGCATGGAGCAGCGCCTCGCCCTGCCGCCGGAGTTCACCGGCGATCCGGCCGCCGCCGCGCCCGGCACGGTGCCCCGGCTGCCGGCCCGCCCGGCCGAGTCGATCGCCGCCTACGAGCGCTCGGCGGTGCTCCGCGAGGCCCTCGGCGAACCGCTCTACCAGGCGGTGCTCGCGGTCCGCCGGGCCGAGGCCGAGCAGTACGCCGACACCACCCCCGAACGCATGGTGGCCGCCACCCGCTGGCGGTACTGACCGGTGCTCCTCGACGTCCCCGCGCTGGTCGACCACCACTGCCACAGCGTGGTGGCGGCCGACCTCCCGGACGACGCCCTGGCCGGGCTGCTCACCGAGTCGGACCGCCCGCCCGCGCCCGGCACCACGCCCTTCGACAGCGCCCTCGGCCTCGTCGTCCGGCGCTGGTGCCCGCCCGCGCTCGGCCTGCCCGCCCATGCGCCGGCCGACGAATACCTCGCCCGCAGAAGGGAGTTGGGTGCCGCCGAGGCCACCGGCCGACTGCTGGCCGCCGCCGCGCTCGACACCTGCCTGATCGACACCGGGCTCACCGCCGCCGCGGGCCGCCCGCTGCTCCCGCTCGGCGAGTTCGCCGAGGCCGCCCGGGTCCGGGCGCGCGAGGTGATCCGGCTGGAGACGGTCGCCGAGGCGGTGCCCGCGACGGCCGGGGGCTGGCCGGAGGCCGTCCGCGACGCCCTGGCCGGGGCCGCCGCCGGGGCCGTCGCCGTCAAGTCCGTCATCGCCTACCGGCACGGCCTCGCCGTCCCGCCCGAACGGCCCGCCCGGGCCGCCGTGGTGGCCGCGGCGGGAGCCTGGCAGCGCGCCGGGCGCGGCCGGCTGACGGACCCGGTGCTCCTGCACCACCTGCTGTGGACGGCCGTCGACGTGTGCGCCGAGCTCGGCCTGCCGATCCAGCTCCACACCGGCTTCGGCGATCCCGACCTCACCCTGCACCTGGCCGACCCGGCCCTGCTCACCCCCTTCGTCCGCGCCGCCGAGCCGAGCGGCGTCCCGCTCGTGCTGCTGCACTGCTACCCGTACCACCGGCAGGCCGCGTTCCTCGCGCAGGCCTTCCCCACGGTGTACGTCGACCTCGGTCTGACGGCCTCGTACACCGGCCCCCGGGTGGCGGCGGTGCTCGGCGAGATGCTGGAGCTGGCGCCGTTCGGCAAGCTGCTGTTCTCCACCGACGCGTACGGCCTGCCCGAGCTGTACCTGGTCGGCGCCGCCCAGTTCCGTTACGGGCTGGGCGAGTTGCTCGGGGAGTGGCGGGCCGCCGGCGCTTGCTCGGCGGCCGACGCGGAGCGGCTGGCCCGGATGGTCGCCGCGGACAATGCTCGCCGGTTGTACACCCTTTAGGTGGTAGGCGTCCCAACCGGCCCGTGGACCATCACTTTTTAACACTATGACCGACTGTTTGCCGGTTGACCTGCGGACTCCTGGGCTCCGCTGTTGGTCTAGTTGTGACGATTAGATGACTACCTCTTGCTTTTCTTAGTAAATATTCATTAGCGTCCCGATCACTCCATCGCACCTGCTGCCGCAGCTGTTGCATGACGACTCGGGAGGGTCTACCCCTATGCGTGTTTCTCGGATCAGCCGGACCCGGTACGCGGCGGTGGGCCTCGTGCTCGCCACGGCGGGCGCCCTCGCGCTCCCGGCCGGTACCGCCGTCGCGGCGCCCGCGCCCGCGGCCGGCTCGACCACCGGCCCGCTGCTGAGCTACGTGGTCAACACCAAGGCCAACCACGGCCAGGTGCAGAAGGTGGAGAAGGCGATCACCACCCTGGGCGGCACGGTGGTGTACTCCTACGAGCAGATCGGCGTCGTGGTCGCCCGCTCGAACGACACCGCGTTCGCCGAGAAGCTGCGCCAGGTCAAGGGCGTCGACTCGGTCGGCGCGAGCCGCACCAAGGGCATCCTCGCCGCCGACCAGGGCAAGGCCGACGTCGCCGCCGAGCCCGCCGCGGCCCCCGCCGCCGGTCAGGAGCCGTACGAGGCCAACCAGTGGGACATGCGCCAGATCGGCGTCGACAAGGCGCACAAGATCTCGCTCGGCAGCCGCAACGTGACCGTCGGCGTGCTGGACTCGGGCATCGACGCCACCCACGAGGACCTGGCCCCCAACGTGGACGCCTCGCAGTCGGTCTCCTGCGTCGACGGCAAGCCGAACACCGACTGGAAGGCCTGGCAGCCGACCACCAGCGACCACGGCACCCACGTGGCCGGCACCATCGCCGCCGCCAAGAACGGCAAGGGCATCGTCGGCATCGCGCCGAACGTGAAGCTGGCGGCGGTCAAGGTCGTCGACGACGGCGGCTTCATCTACCCGGAGAACGCGGTCTGCGGCTTCGTGTGGGCCGGCGAGCACGGCTTCAAGGTGACCAACAACAGCTACTACGTCGACCCGTGGATGTTCAACTGCCCGAACGACAAGGACCAGGCGGCGATCACCGCCGCCGTCCGCAAGGCGGTCGCGTTCTCGCAGCGCAAGGGCGTCCTCAACGTGGCCGCGGCCGGTAACGAGAACATCGACCTGGCCCACAAGACCACCGACGTCTCCAGCCCGGACGACACCACCCCGGGCACCCGCCCGGTCACCAACGACTGCCTGTCGCTGCCGACCGAGCTGCCGGGCGTCGTCGCCGTCTCCGCCGTCGGCGTCAAGGGCGAGAAGTCGTACTACTCCAGCTACGGCAAGGGCGTCGTGACCGTCGCCGCGCCGGGTGGCGACCGCCGCTACCAGATCCCGGACACCCCGGACAAGGACGGCCGGATCCTGTCCACCATCCCGGGCAACAAGTACGGCTACATGCAGGGCACGTCGATGGCCACCCCGCACGTCACCGGTGTCGTCGCGCTGCTCGCCAGCACCTTCCCGTGGGCCAGCCCCGAGGAGCTGACCGAGCTGCTGACCAACCAGGCCGAGTCGCACGCCTGCCCGACCGGGGACTTCAACCCGGGCGGCGCCGGCCAGTGGAAGGCGACCTGCGAGGGCGACGAGAACGACAACGGCTTCTACGGCGCGGGCATCATCAACGCCGAGAAGGCGGTCCAGTGGTGGCGCTGACGCGCCGACCGCGTGGAACAGCCGAGCACCTGAGCACCTGAGCACTTGAGCACCGGGGAGCGGGCCCACTGGGTCCCGCTCCCCGGTCGTTTTTGAGTACCCGTACTCAGGTCCGCCGGTGGCCCGCTCGCCAGGATGGATCCGTACCGAACGGAAGCATCAGGGGAGTTGAGCGGCATGGCACACACCGACACCGGTTGGAACGCGGTCCCGGCCCGGCCGGTCGGCGGCGGGCGCAGCTGGCCCTGGTTCGTCCTGGGCGGGGCCGAACTCCTCGCCGCGGGCCCGATGCTGGCGCAGTTCGTGGTCGTCGGCCTGATGTGCGGCGTGATGGGGCTCGCGGCCGGCGCCTCCGTCGGCGCGGTGGCGGGGCTGATCGCGATGCTCGCCGCCGGCCCGCTCACCGGCCTGCTCGTGGCGGGCCTCGGCGCGGCCCTGATCCCCGCGAAGGTCCGCCGGAGGAACGGCGCCGCGGTCTTCGCCCTGCTCATGGGCGGCCTGCTGGCCGGCACCACGATCGAGTACCTCGACTGGATCCACCCCGCGGTGCGTTAACTCTCGAAGTGGTGCTCCCACACCGTCTCGACCGCCGGCTTGCCGTGCAGGTCCGGCACCTCCTGGAGCCAGGCCGGGCGGCCGGCCCTCGTCCGGGCGGCCCGCCGCCGCTCGGCCTCGCGCAGCTGCTCGGGCGTGGCGAAGCCCTCCGGCAGCCACTCGGCGGACAGCACCGCGCGGGCGGCCAGGTGCGTGACGTACGCGTGCCGCACCGCGTCCACCGAGTCGAACCCGGGCTCGTCGGCCAGCCATTCGTCCGGGACGAGCGCCAGCACCTCCTCCAGCAGCCCGACGGTCACCAGCGGCCCCAGGTCCTCGTCGGCCAGCCGGACGTCCGGGGCGCAGCCGCCGAGCGCGTGTGCGCTGAGGTCGTAGCGCTTGCCGACGGCCGCCTCCGCGCTGGACCAGCGGTGGTGGAAGATCAGCGCGGCGCCGTTGTCGATGAGCCAGAGCCGCCCGTGCCAGACCACGAGGTTGGGGTTGTGCACGGTGCGGTCGACGTTGCCGGTGAGGGCGTCCAGCCAGACCACCCGGCCGGCCTCGGCGGAGCCGACGGGGACCAGTCCGGGCCGGTAGTCGCGCGCGCCGGGCAGCAGGTCCATCCCGAGGTTGAGTCCGGCGCTGGCCCTGAGCATGTCCTGGATCTCGGTGTCCGGTTCGTCCGCGGCGACCGCCGGGTCGAAGTCCACCAGCCGCAGCTCCGGCACGCGCAGGCCGAGCCGCCGCGCGAGCTCGCCGACGATCACCTCGGCGACCAGCGCCTTGCGCCCCTGTGCGGCGCCGGTGAACTTCACGACGTAGGTGCCGAGGTCGTCGGTCTCCACGACGCCGGGCACGGAGCCGCCGGCCCGCAGCGGGTCCACGTAGCGCACTGCTGTCACCAGTTCGAGCACATCCGCCACCCTACGGCCTCCGCGTCCGGGCGCGAGCCCCGGAAGGCCCGGTCCGCGGCCCTGTGGTTGGCTTGCCGCTGAGATCGGAACCACCACACGAGGAGTACAGGTCATGGGACAGGTGCTGGCCACCACCGAGCGGGTCTACGACGCCGCCCCGGAGCGGGTGTACGAGGCGCTGGCCGACTACCAGGTGACCCGCCCGAAGCTGCTGCCCGCGCAGTACAGCGAGTACGAGGTCCGGGCCGGCGGCACCGGGGCCGGCACCCAGGTGCACTGGAAGCTCCAGGCCACCGAGAAGCGCGTGCGGGACTGCCTGTTCACGGTCTCGGCCCCGAAGCCGGACCAGCTGGTGGAGAAGGATGCCAACTCCAGCATGGTGATCACCTGGACCGTCTCGGCGGCGGGCGAGGGCCGGTCGAAGGTGACGGTCTCGGCGACCTGGCAGGGCGCCGGCGGCATCGGCGGCTTCTTCGAGCGCACCTTCGCCCCGAAGGGCCTGAACCGCATCCACGACGAGGTGCTCGCGAACCTGGCCGCCGAGGTGCGCTGAACCACCCCGGGGGGCCCGGGAAATCGCCCGGGATTTCGAGGGGTCCGACCACCCGTACGAGCCGCGAGCCGTACGGGTGGACGGCCCGCCACCTGCGGGTGACGGGGGCCGCCCGGCACGGCGATGCCACCCTAGGCTCGCCGCCGTGCATATGACGATCCTTCACATTTCGCAGCCGGTGGACGGCGGGGTGGCCCGCGTCGTCGTCGATCTGGTCCGGGGCCAGCGGGAGGCCGGTCACCGGGTGCTGGTGGCCTGTCCGCGCGGCGGCCGGCTGGCCGAGGAGGCCGCCGCCGTGGGCGCGCTGGTCCAGGACTGGCCCGCCGAGCGCTCGCCCGGGCCGGGGACGGCCAAGGAGGCCTGGCGGCTGCGCCGGATCGTCCGGGCCGCCGCGCCCGACGTGGTCCACCTGCACAGTGCCAAGGCCGGGCTGGCCGGCCGGCTGGCCGTGCGCGGCGCGGTGCCGACCGTCTTCCAGCCGCACGCCTGGTCCTTCGCCGCCGTGGACGGCCCGCTGGCGGCCGCCACCCTGCGCTGGGAGCGCTTCGCGACCCGCTGGGCGCACCGGCTGCTGTGCGTCAGCGTCCAGGAGCGGGCCGACGGCGTCGCCGCGGGGGTGCACGCCGACTGGGCGGTGGTGCCCAACGGCGTGGACGTCCGCCACTACGCGCCCGCCGACCGCCGGGCCGCCCGGATCGCGCTCGGCCTGGACCTGGACGCCCCGCTGGCCGTCTGCGTGGGGCGGCTGTGCCGGCAGAAGGGGCAGGACGTGCTGCTGGCGGCCTGGCCCGAGGTGGTCCGCCGGGTGCCGCAGGCGCGGCTGGCACTGGTCGGCGGCGGGCCGGACGAGCAGGCCCTCGCGGAGACGGTGCGGGCGTCGGCCGAGCCGTCCCGGGTGCGGATGGTGGGGGACGTGCCGGATCCGCGGCCGTGGCTCGCGGCGGCCGACCTCGTGGTGCTGCCCTCGCGCTGGGAGGGGATGGCGCTCGCCCCGCTGGAGGCGATGGCCGCGGGCCGTCCGGTGCTGCTGACCGACGTGTCCGGGGCCCGCGAGTGCCTGCCGTCCGCCGCGCACGGGCAGGCCGTCGTCCCGGCGGAGGACGCGGCGGCGCTGGCCACCCGAATGGCCGAAGCGCTGTCCGATCCGATCGAGTGCGAGCGCCGCGGCGCCGGGCTGCGCGACCACGTGGTCGCCCGTCATGACGTCCGCACGGTGGTCGAACAGGTGGACGTCCTGTACCGCCACCTGCTGGGTGCCGGTCCGGCCGCCGGACGCCGCCGCACCCGTGTCCCAGAGCGGATCTGATCGTTTCACATGCCGTGAATGCCCGCTGACGAGGCGCTGGCGTATTCGCACCCTCAACCGGATAAGGACGAGGCGTCAAATCAGAAATACCTATTAATGGGCGGCTGGAATGAAATGGCAAGTCATCCTCCGGCCCGCAAGTCCGGGTTCGGTATTGTCTGATTTTGCCTGCTTCGTTTCGATTTTTCCCCGGGAATTCGCGAGAGAATCGAGAGCCGCCGGCGGCAGCAGGTGCTGTCAGGACCGCGCCCACCGGGCCCGGGCGGCCGCCCCGCGCCAACCGGCGCCAGGGCTCCGCCACCCCGGGCACACAGCAGGGGAGTTCGTGCGCTGATGACCATTGACCACGACAGTGTGCCGCGATCCGGCCGGCCCCTGTCCGGCCCGCGGCGACCCGGCACCGGGCTGCTCGACCGGCCGGCCGGGGCCGCGCGGGCCCGCGCGGTGGCGCCGGGGCACCGGCACCGCAGGGCGGTCCGCTCCCGGCTCGCACTGCCGCTCGCGCTGGTCCAGGTCGACGCGATCGCGCTGTGCGCCGCCGCCGGCATCGCCAACCGCTTCCTCGACTCCGCGGTGCGGGTCGCCCCGCTGCTCGGCGTCGCCGCCGTCCTGCCCCTCCTGCTCGTCCTCAACCTGGCCGGCGGCCTCTACCGCACCCGGCTCACCCTGTCCGTCCTGGACGAACTGCCCGCGCTGGCCGTGCGCGCCGCGGTCGCCACCGCCTTCGCCGTCACCCTCACCGGCTGCCTGGACGGCCGCTGGCCCGACTGCGGCCCGGCCACCCCGGCCCGGCTCACCGCGCTGCTCGGCGCCCAGCTGCTGATCGCCGTCGTCGGCCGCGCCGTCCTCTACCACCTCGTCCGCCGGATCCGCCGCAGCCGCCCCAGCCCCGTCCTGGTGCTCGGCGCCGGCCGGCTCGGCCACCGGGTCGCCGCCGCCCTCAACGCGCGCGGCGAGTACGGGATGCGCCCCGTCGGCTTCCTCGACGCGGACCCGCCGCTGCTGGCCGGCGACACCGACCTGCCCGTCCTCGGCGGCCGCGAGGTCCTGGAGCGCGAGGTCCGCCGCCACCGCGTCCAGCACGTCGTCGCCACCGCCGGCGCCGCCGACGAGGCCGAGACCGCCGCCACCCTGCGCGACGCCGTCCGGCTCGGCTGCCAGGTCTGGCTGGTGCCCGCCCTGCGCGAGTACGGCTCGCTGCCCACCGCGCCGCCGGCCGCCGGCGACCACCTCTGGGGCTTCCCCTGCCTCCAGGTCGGGCGCCCCGCGATGCGCCGCCCCGGCTGGGCCGCCAAGCGCGCCCTGGACGTCGCCGCCGCCGGCCTCGGCCTGCTGCTGCTCGCCCCGGTCCTCGTGCTGTGCGCGCTCGCCGTCCGCTTCGACACCGGCCCGGGCGTGCTCTTCCGCCAGCAGCGCACCGGGCTGGACGGCCGGGTCTTCACCGTCCTCAAGTTCCGCACCCTGCGCCCCAGCAACGAGCACGAGTCGGCCACCCGCTGGAACATCTCCCAGGACCACCGGATGGGCGCCGTCGGCAAGCTGCTGCGCAAGAGCTCGCTGGACGAGCTGCCGCAGCTGTGGAACGTCCTGCGCGGCGACATGAGCCTCGTCGGCCCGCGCCCGGAACGCCCCTACTTCGTCATGCGGTTCAGCCAGGCCTACCCCGAGTACGCGGACCGCCACCGCGTCCCGGTCGGCCTCACCGGCCTGGCCCAGGTCAACGGCCTGCGCGGGGACACCTCGATCGAGGACCGGGCCCGCTTCGACAACCGCTACATCGAGAGCTGGAGCCTCTGGCAGGACGTCAAGATCCTCTGCCGGACCGCGGCCCTGATGCTCCACCCGGACGGGAGCTGACCTTTCGTGGCCCTCACCCTCCCCGCCGCGGCCCGGCCGCCGGCCTTACGCAAGGCCCTGCCCGCGCTCGCCGACCGGCCGAGCCTGCTCGCCGCGGCGACCGTGCTCCTGGTGTGCGTGCCCACCGGCGAGAAGGACGTCACCGCCGCCGTCCACATCACCGCCGCCGACCTCGCCTCGCTGGCGCTGGTCGCCCTCACCGCCTACAACCTGCTGCGCGGGCGGCTGCCCGTCGTCGCCCGCGCCACCTGTGCGCAGTTCGCCGCGGTCGTGCTCGCCGCCGCCGTGGCCACCGTCGGCTCGATCGACCCGGCCAGCAGCGTCACCGGCTTCGTCCGGCTCGTCCAGGTCTTCGTCCTGGTCCCGGCCGCGGTGCTCTGCTCGCTGCGCGACCGCATCGACCAGCGGCTCGTCCTCGGCTCCTTCGTGGCAGCCGCGCTCATCGAGGGCGCCGTCGGCGCCGACCAGTACCTGACCCGCACCGGCGCCTCGTACACCGGCCAGCCGATCCGCGCCGTCGGCACGTTCGGCGCGCTCGACATCATGGCGATGTCCACCGTCGTCAGCTACGGCCTGCTCGCGGCCCTGGCCCTCGCCCTCGCCGAACGCGGACCCGGCGGCAGCGTCCGGCTGCGGCGCGCGATGTACGCCTCCGCCGCCTTCCTCGCCTTCCCGCTCGCCGTCTCCTTCAGCCGCGGCAGCTGGATCGCCACCGGTGTCGCCGTCACCGTCCTGCTGCTGCGCGCCGACGCCCGGCTGCTCGTGCGCGGTGTCGTGCTCGGCGCGGCCGCCGCCGTCGTCCTCGTCGGCGGACTCGGCCTCGGCGCCTCCGGGGTCACCGAGCGGCTCAGCTCGATCGGCTCCGTCGAGGCCGCCCCCGACCAGTCCGTCTCCGACCGCTACGACCTGTGGTCGACCGCCACCCGGATCTGGCAGGACCACCCCGTCCACGGCGCCGGCCCCAAGGCCTTCCAGCAGCTGCGCGACAGCCACGCCCCGCTGCGGCTGTCCTCCGGCAGTGACGCCGCCGACCCCACCATCGGCTTCCAGCGCGAGCCGCTGCTCTCCCCGCACAACATGTACTTCCTGGTGCTCAGCGAACAGGGACTGATCGGCATCGTCGCCTACGCCGCGCTCTTCCTCGGCCTGCTGCTCGGCTGCCTGCGCCGCTCCCGCGGCCCCGGCCTCGCCGCCCTGGCGCTGCTGACCTGGGTGCTCGTCGACTTCCTCTACGCCGACATCGGCGGCACCACCACGGTGCTGACCTCCGTCGTCCTCGGCCTCGCCGCCCGCGCCGCGACCCCGGAGGCCTGACATGACGACGGACCGGCCCGCGCTCGTCCCGACGCTGCCCGCGCCCCGCCAGGCCCCGCCCGCCGAGGTCGTGCCCGGCGGCCCCGGCCCGGCCCCCCGGCGCGGCTTCCTCGCCAAGGCCTTCGGCATCACCGCCGTGCTCAGCGCCGCCGGCTCCGCCCTCGGGCTCCTGCGCGACCTCCTGCTGGCCCGCTACTTCGGCGCCAACCAGGGCACCGACGCCTTCCTGGTCTCCTGGACGGTGCCCGAGACGGCCGCGCCGCTGCTGATCGAGGACGCCATGTCCTTCCTCATGGTGCCCGCGTTCGCCCTCGCCCTGGTGCTGCGCGAGGAGCGCCCGGACGGCCCGGACCCGGTCCGCCAGCTCGTCCGGGCCACCCTGCCGTGGCTGCTGCTCGCCCTCGGCGCCCTCGCCCTCGGCACCGCGATCGGCGCGCCCCAGCTCGTCGAACTGCTCGCCCCCGGCCTCGGCGACCCCGCCCTCGCCGTCTCCTGCACCCGGATCACCGCGATCACCGTGCTGCCGTTCGGCGTGGCCGGCTACCTCGCCGCCGCGCTGCGCGCCCACCACTGCTTCACCGCGCCGGCCGGCATCTACGTCGCCTACAACGTCGGCATCCTGGCCGTGATGCTGAGCTGCCAGGCCTTCCTCGGCGTCCGCTCGGCCGCCGTCGGCGTCGCGGTCGGCAGCGCCCTGATGGCCGTCCTGCTCGTCGCCCCGTTCGCCCGCCGGCTGCGGACGGGCCGGGCCGCGCGCTCCGGCCGCTCGCGCCACGCCCTGGTCCTGATGCCGTTCGCCCTGCTGCCGGTCGCGGCCTTCACCCTGACCCGCCAGTCCCAGGTGTTCGTCGAGCGCTACCTCGGCTCCGCACTTCCGCCCGGCACCATCTCGCACCTCAACTATGCCGCCAAGGTCTCCCAACTCGCCATGACGGCGGGCATCCTGATCTGTACCGTCACCTTCCCGCTGGTCGCCCGCGCGCTCGCGGCCGGCGACCTCACCACCGCCCGCGACCGGGTGGAGAAGGACCTCGGGCAGGCCGCAGCCGTCGTCCTGCTCGGCACCGCGTTCCTGATGGCCTGCGCGCCCTCGGTCGTCTCACTGCTCTTCCAGCGCGGAGCCTTCGGCCCGCAGGACACCGCCGCCACCGCCGCCGTCATCCGGGTCTACAGCTTCGGGCTGCCCGCCCAGGCGCTGATCGGCGTGATGATCCGCCCGTACTTCTCGCTGCGCCCCGTCGTGCGCCGGGCCGACGAGCCGGGCACCGACGACGGGGGGCGGCGCCTGCTCGACTGGTACCCGGTCGCGGCGATGCTGCTCGGCCTCGCCGTCACCGTGGCCGTCGGCCTGCTCGCCACACCCCGCTTCGGCGCGCTCGGCCTCGCCGCCGGGAACGCGGCCGGAATCACCACCACCGCGGCCCTGCTGCTGCGCGGCCTCGTGCTGCGCGGCATCCCGCTGCGGCTGCGCCGGGTGCTCGGCGGCCACGGCCGGCTGCTGGCAGCCGCCGCCGGCGCCACCGCGCTCGGCACCTGCGCGGCCGGCCTCACCGCCGACCCCCTGCTCTCGACCGTGTTCGGGGGGCTGGCCGTGGCGCTGGCCTTCGCCGCCCTCGGCACCGGCCTCGGTGCCAGGGAGGTCCGCGGTCCGGTCCTCGCCGCCGTCCGGGTCCTGAACCCGCCAACCGTCGCCGATGAAGGGAAGCTTCCCCATGGACACTGAACGGGGAACCGTCCGTTCGGCCGCCCAGGCGGGCGCCACCGACGCCCCACCGCACCGGGCGCGACTGCCCCGCAGCCGCAACCCGATCGGCGAACCGCCCGGCCCCGGCTCCACCTCGCCGTGGATCCTGATGTACCACTCGGTGGCGGTCGAGGAGGAGGACCCCTACCGACTCACCGTCAACCCCGAGCGGTTCGCCGAACAGATCGCCTGGCTGCACCGGCGCGGCCGGCGCGGCGTCTCGGTCCGCGAGCTGATGCGGGCCCGCGCCGCCGGACGGGACGACAAGCTCGTCGGACTCACCTTCGACGACGGCTACGCCGACTTCGCCCGGCACGCGGTACCGATTCTGCAGGCGTACGGCTTCACCGCCACCGCCTACGTCGTCGCCGACCTGCTCGGCCGGGCCAACGACTGGGACGCCGAGGGCCCGCGCAAGCAGCTCCTCACCGTCCAGGAGGTCACCGAACTCGCCGCCGCCGGCTGGGAGATCGGCTCGCACGGCCTCGGTCACCAGTCGCTGCCCGGCCTGCCCGCCGACGTCCTCGCGACCCAGACCCGGGAGAGCCGCAGGCTCCTGGAGGAGGTCGTCGGCGGCCCGGTCACCGGCTTCTGCTACCCGTACGGCGACGTCGACCTGCCCGCCGCCCTGGCCGTCCGCGACGCCGGCTACGACTACGCCGTGGCGATCGCCCACTCCCCGCTCACCGGCCGCTTCGCGCTGCCCCGCTGCTACGTCGGCGACCGCGACGGCGCCTGGCGGCTGCGCGCCAAGCGCGGCCGGCACCGGCTGCGCGACACCGTCACCGAGCTGCGCCGCGCCCGGCTCGCCCTCCGGAGGGCGGCACGGTGAGGGTCCTGCACATCGTCACCGGCCTCGCCTCCGGCGGTGCCGAGCGCCAACTCCAGCTGCTGCTACGACACTTGCCGCCGCACCAGCAGTGCGAGGTGCTCGCCCTCACCAACCCCGGCACGGTCGCCGCCGCCCTGCGCGCCGACGGCTTCACCGTCCACCACCTCGACATGCGCGGCAACCGGGACCTCGGCGCGCTGCCCCGGCTGGTCCGGCTGGTGCGCAGCGGCCGCTACGACCTCGTGCACACCCACCTCTACCGGGCGCAGCTGTACGGCCGGCTCGCGGCGCGACTGGCCGGGGTCCGTGCGGTGGTGTCCACCGAGCACTCGCTGCACGCCGGGGTGATCGAGGGCCGCCCGGTCACGCGCGGCGTCAAGGGCCTCTACCTGGTGGCCGAGCGGCTCGGGACCACCACCGTCGCGGTCTCCCGCCAGGTCGCCCAGACGCTGCACGCGTGGGGCGTCCCGCCGGCCCGGGTCGAGCTGATCCCGAACGGCATCGACGCCGCGCGCTTCCGCCGGCCGGACGGCGAGCGGGCCACCGCCCGGCGCCGGCTGCGCGCCGAACTCGGCCTGCCGGAGGGGAGCTGGGTGGTCGGCGGGATCGGCCGCCTGGTACCGGGCAAGCGCTTCGGCGTCCTGCTGGAGGCGCTCGCCGAACTCGACCCGGACGCCCGGCTGGTGCTGATCGGCGAGGGCCCGGAGCGCGCCGCCCTGGAGCGGCTGGCCGCCGAACTGGGCGTCCGGGAAAGGCTGGTGCTCACCGGCGAACGCGACGACGTGCCGGAGCTGCTGACCGCACTGGACGTGCTCGCCGCCCCCTCGACCGAGGAGACCTTCGGCCTCGGCGTCCTGGAGGGGCTCGCGGCCGGCCTGCCGGTGCGGCACAGCGCCTGCCCCGCGCTCGACGAACTGCCGCCCAGCGCCGCCCCGCAGGCCCGCCGCATCCCGTCCGAGCCCGCCGCGTTCGCGACCGCGCTGCGCGAGCTGCGGCACCTGAACGACCACACCGCCGGCCCGCTGCCGCGCCCCCCGGCGGTCGGCCACTACGACATCGTCCGCGTCGCCGCCGACCTGGGCGCCCTCTACGACCGCCTGGCGCGCGCTTGACGGCCCACCGGCCCGCTCACCGAAGGGCCGCCGTGCGTGCGGCCCTGATCTCCAAGGAGTCACACCCATGACCACACCGCGCCGAAGCGCCCGCCGCCTGGTCCGCCGCTGGTGGCCGGTGGCGCTCGCGGTGCCGCTGGGCGCCGCGGCCGGCGCCGGGTACGCCGTCGTCGCGCACCCCTCGTACTCCGCCAGCGCCTACGTGCTCGTGGTGCCGCAGAACGCGGGGGAGGCCGCCACCGCGACCAACTTCGCCCAGGCGTACGGGCGGCTGGCCGGCCAGCCGCAGGTGCTCGCCGCGGCCGCCGCCGAGACCGGGCACACCCTCACCGACCTGGGGAACCTGGTGCACGGGACGACCTCGCCGGACGCCCCGATGATCGAGATCACCGGGACCGGCACCCGGGCCCAGGAGGCCGCCCAGACCGCCGACGCGGTGGCCCGCTCGCTGGTCTCCTTCGCCAACACGAGTAGCAGGGACACCGGCGTCCGGCTGGTCACGCTGGCGCCGGCCGCCGCGCCGGACAAGCCGACCACGCCGTCCGGCAGCCTGGACGTCGCGGTCGGCGGCGCGGCCGGGCTGCTGCTGGGCGCGCTGGTGATGATGACCCGCCGCCGCGGCGACGCCGAGGCGCCCGTCGCCCCCGGGGTCCCGGAAGCCCCGGAGGCCCCGGAGGCGACCGGTCCGAGCGCTCCGCGCCCGCGGACCGAGGAGGCCCCCGCCCGGACGGCCGCCGGGCCCGCGGGCAAGGCCGCCGGGAAGCCGGCCGAGAAGCCGGGCCGGGCCGAGAAGACGGCCGACAAGCCCGCCGGCGCCGCCGGGGCCGAGGCGGAGCCCCCGGCCAAGGAGAAGGCCGCGACCGGGAGCGCGCGATGAGGACCGAGTCCCGGGCCGCCGGCCTGCCCGCCCAGGCCGCTCCGCCGGCCGGTCCCGACCGGGCGCCGGGCCCGGTCTGGACCGCCGAGCTGCGCCGCGAGGACGACGCCCTCGACACCCTCGCCGAGGAGTGGGACGCCCTGGCCGCCCGCTGCCGGACCACCACCTTCTTCCAGGCCGCCGACTGGCAGCGCTCGTGGTGGCGCCACTACGGCACCCCGGGCGGCCTGCTGGTGGTGACCGTCCGCCGGGACGGCCTGCTGGTCGGCGCGGGCGCCTTCCGGCGGCGCGGCGGCCCGCTCGGCGGGCTGACCGCCCTCGGCGACGGACTGGTCGACTTCACCGACGTCCTGCTCGACGACGACTGCGCCGACCGGGCCGCCGCCGTGTTCGCCGCCGCCCTCCCGCTCACCCGGCCGTGGCACACGCTGGAGCTGCGCGAGGTCCACCCCGAGGCGGCCGTGCAGAAGGTGTTCGAGCACTGGCGCGGCCGGCGCCGCCGGTTCGCCGACTCGCTCTGCCAGTACCTGCCGGCCGTGTCGATGGAGCAGCTGCTCAAGCGGGTGCCCGGCAAGACCGCCCAGCGCAGCCGGGTGAAGCTGCGCAAGATCGCCGAGGCGGGCGTGGAGGTCGGCTCGACCCCGGTGGCGGAGGTGCCGGCGGCGCTGGAGGCCCTGCTGCGGCTGCACTTCCTCCAGTGGCAGGAGCGCGGGGTGACCCCGGAGCACCGCACCGAGCGCTTCGCCCGGCACCTGGTCGAGTCCACGACCGGGATGGTTGCCTCCGGCCGGGCCGCCGTGCACCAGTTCCGGCTGAACGGCGAGCTGATGGCCGTGAACCTGCTGCTGCTCTGCCCGTCCTTCGGCGGCCTGTACATGTACGGGGCGCACCCGCAGTTGCGCGAGAAGATCGACATCGCCGGGCTCCTGTTCGCCGCGGCGCTGGACGAGACGGTCGGCGCCGGGATCCCGGTGCTGAGCCTGCTGCGCGGCCAGGAGCCGTACAAGCAGCGCTGGCGGCCGGACCAGCTGCCCAACCAGCGGCTGCTGTTCGGCCCGCGGGGCCCGGCCCCGGTGGCGACCGCCAGGGCCGGTGTCATCCGGGCCCGGCAGGCGGTGGCGCACGTCCTGCGGACCCGCTTCCCGCGTCTCAAGGAGGCGCTGCTGGCCCGCCGCCGCGCCTGAGCTCCCGGGTGCCGGGCGCTTCCTACCGCCGGGCCGGGGTCCCGCTCGGCGAGGGGGAGGCGGCGGGCGACGGGGACGGCGCCAGGGAACCGGTGGGCGAGGCTCCGGCCGACGGGCTCTGGCCGGCCGGGGTGCCCGGCGGGGTCGGCACGGCGGGCCCGGAGGGCAGGAAGGGCACGGCCGGTGCGGTCGGGACCGGGGGCGCCGTCGGGACGACCGCCGGCGCCCCCTTCGAGCCCGCCATCAGCTGCTTGAACCGCGCGCTGGAGCGCGGGTTGCGGTCGCACCCGAAGAAGCCGTGGGGGCAGTAGTCCGTGACGGTCTGGTAGGCGGTGTCGTGGGTGCGCATCCACTCGACCATGCGCTGCACGTAGTCCGGGTTGTCGCCGTTGCGGAACAGGCCCCACTCCGGGTACGAGACCTGCTTGCCGCGCTTGGCGGCGAACTCCACCTGGTCCTGGAGCCCGTACGGCTCGCGCACGTGGTCGTCGAAGGTGGCCCCGGCCGGCTGGTCGTAGCTGTCCATGCCGATGATGTCGACGACGTCGTCGCCGGGGTAGCACTTGGTCCACGGGATCGCGTCCAGCCCGCGGTTGGGTGCGAAGTCGAAGCGGAAGCGCTGTCCGGGCACCGAGCGCATGACCTTGACGATCCGCCGCCAGTACGCCTTCCAGGCGGTCGGGTCGGGCTTGCAGCGGTGGGTGTAGGTGACGCCGTTCATCTCCCAGCCGGGGGTCAGCACGGTGTCCGCGCCGCCGAGGGCGACCAGCCGGTGGGCGAGCTTGAGGAAGTGCCGGTCGAAGTCGCCGTGCGCGCCCTGGCCGAGCAGCTTGGCCACCTGGCCGTCCGGCACGTTCGCCTCGTTGGGCGCCAGCATCGGCACGCCGAGCACGAGCACCCGGGACGGGTCGGCGAGCCGCCACTGCGACCACATGCCGAGCACCACCGGCTCGCCCTCGACGTCCGCCCAGCTGTTGCCCGCCAGGTAGGTGTGGCCGACCTGGAGGTTGGCGTTGCCGAGCCACTGCGCGTACCGGCCGATCTGCGGGATGTAGTTGTCCCACGAGCCGACGAACGCGCCGAAGGGCGGTTCGTGCCGGGGCCGCTGGACGGCCGGGCGGGGCGCGGCGCCGCGCGGTTCGAAGGCGTCGGACGAGAGGGCGTGCCGTTCGCCCTGGCTGAGCGGTGTCCCGGCCGGGACACCGACGGTGGCCGTCAGCAGCAGGGCGGCGGCGGCCAGCGTCAGGCGGCCGATGCGCATGGTCTCTCCCGGGCGTCACGGGTGGGGCGGGTGGGGGAGCGCGGACGGACCGTGGCGCTCCGCTCGCCGACAGTAGGCCCGTCGGGCGTCGGAAAAGCCGAATGTCACCCTAAAGTGGGCGATATTCGAACGCCGTCTGCCGCAGCGGCACCCCGGGTGCCCGCCGTGTATCACCTCTGTAACAGTCCGGACCGGCCCCGGAGCCCGCCCCCGGCGGACCGCGCGGAGCGGCGCCGGACCCGGTCGGCACCGACGGCGCAGGTCGGCGGCGGGGTGCGCGCGGCGGCCGTGCGCGCTCCGGTGCGCGGTCCGCACTGCGGGACCCGGACGATTCCCGGCTGACTCGCGTGCCCGCCGAAAGGTACCCTCCGCAACGTGTCCTGGAAGCCGCTGCGTGTACTGACCCCCCGCTCGATCCTGCCCGCCGTCGCGGTGATGCTGGTCCTTGCGGCCGGAGCGGCGGCGCACGCCAACAAGCCGGTGCCGTTCGGCGACCGGGTGGCGGGGCCGGGCGACGCGGAGGCCACGCCGGTGAACTCGCAGTCCCTGAGCGCGGCCGACCTGGAGCTGAAGGTCGTCGGGCCGGGCCTGGAGGCGGTCCACCGCGGGACCGGCGAGCAGGCCTGGTCCTACCGCCGCGAGGGCGCCAACGCGCTGTACCTGGCGATGGCCGGTGACAACGCCATCGTGGTCTGGGACGACGGCCTGATCACCTCGGTGCGCCCGGGCGACCACGAGGTGCGCTGGCACCGCGCCGTGCCCGGCCTGGCCGACTGGCTGCGCGGCGACGGCGAGCCGGGCGCCGACAAGCGGACCGACGAGCAGCGCAGGCAGCTCGCCCAGGACCGGGCCGCGGCGGCGCTGCACACCGTCCAGAAGGCGTCCCCGTGGGTGGCGATCGTCACCCCGAACCTGACCATGGGCCTGCGCGACGCCGACGGCGACTTGCGCTACAACGGCAAGCCCCCGGGCAGCTGCCTCTACGACCCGCTGCGCACGGTCGGCACCGACTACGCGGTGCTCGTCCCGCGCAGCTGCCTCGGGAGCAGCGGGCAGCCGGTCTCCGGCGGCATCACCGGCTACCGGCTGGACAGCACCGGGTGGGAGCTCAGCGCCGGGCCGGCCGCGCAGGTCAAGCTGCTGGACCGCACCCGGGTGCAGATCACGGACGGTCCGATCGTCCCGGCCAAGGTGTTCGACACCGTGGCCGCGGCGCCCGTCGTCCCGTGCGAGAGCCCGGCCGCGCCGTTCGCCGCCGTGCGCCCGCAGAACGCCTGCACCGACCCGTCGGCCACGCCGACGGCGGACGTGCCGCCCGCCCAGGCGCCGGACCCGGCGGCCGGTCAGCCGACTCCGGCGGCCACCGACCAGCCGACCGCCGCCGCCACCGACCAGGCCTCGGCGACGCCGCAGTCGTAGCGTCCGGGCCGTCCCGCCACGGGCCGCCGGTACCCCGGGGCGGTAATCCCCCCGGGGGGTTCCCGCGCGGCCCGGTAGACTTGCCGTCATGGCTGTTCTCTCCGGGCACTAGCGGGCGAGTGTCGGCGCCCCGTGCGCCGTGCCGACCGCCGACGAGCCCCCTCCCGCCGCCCGGCCCTGTGCACCGCCCAGGCTGCCCGCCCACGTCCCAGGAGTAGTACCCGGCCATGATTTCCGCGAACGCCCTTGAGCTGCGCGCAGGCGCCCGCATTCTGATCGAGTCCGCGAGCTTCAAGGTCGCCGCCGGCGACCGGATCGGTCTGGTCGGGCGCAACGGCGCCGGCAAGACCACGCTCACCAAGGTGCTGGCCGGCGAGGGCCTGCCCGCCGCCGGCACGGTGACCCGCTCCGGCGAGGTCGGCTACCTCCCGCAGGACCCGCGCACCGGCGACCTCGACGTCCTCGCCAAGGACCGCATCCTCTCCGCGCGCGGCCTCGACACCGTGCTCAAGAAGATGCGCGAGAACGAGGACCGGATGGCCAACGGCAAGGGCGCCACCCAGGACAACGCGATGAAGAAGTACGCCCGGCTGGAGACCGAGTTCCTCACCAAGGGCGGGTACGCCGCCGAGGCCGAGGCCGCCACGATCGCCGCCGCGCTGGGCCTGCCGGACCGCATCCTCGGCCAGCCGCTGCACACCCTGTCCGGTGGTCAGCGCCGCCGTGTCGAGCTCGCCCGGATCCTCTTCTCCGACTCCGACGTGCTGCTCCTCGACGAGCCCACCAACCACCTGGACGCGGACTCCATCGTCTGGCTGCGGGACTTCCTGAAGACGTACAAGGGCGGCTTCATCGTCATCTCGCACGACGTCGACCTGGTCGAGACGGTCGTCAACAAGGTCTTCTACCTGGACGCCAACCGCTCCTGCGTCGACGTCTACAACATGGGCTGGAAGCAGTACCAGCAGCAGCGCGAGGACGACGAGAAGCGCCGCAAGCGCGAGCGGGCCAACGCCGAGAAGAAGGCCGCGACGCTGAACGCGCAGGCCGACAAGATGCGCGCCAAGGCGACCAAGACGGTGGCCGCGCAGAACATGGCCCGCCGCGCCGACAAGCTGCTCTCCGGCCTGGAGCAGGTCCGGATGAACGACAAGGTCGCCAAGCTGCGCTTCCCCGACCCGGCCCCCTGCGGCAAGACCCCGCTGACCGCCAGCGGCCTGTCCAAGTCCTACGGCTCGCTGGAGATCTTCACCGACGTCGACCTGGCGATCGACCGGGGTTCCCGGGTCGTCGTGCTGGGCTTCAACGGCGCCGGCAAGACCACCCTGCTGCGGATGCTCGCCGGGGTGGAGGCGCCGGACACCGGCGAGGTCATCCCGGGCCACGGCCTGAAGATCGGCTACTACGCCCAGGAGCACGAGACGCTCGACCCGGACCGCAGCGTCCTGGAGAACATGCGCTCGGCCGCGCCGGACACCGACCTGGTGCAGATCCGCAAGATCCTCGGCTCCTTCCTGTTTTCCGGCGACGACGTGGACAAGCCGGCCGGGGTGCTCTCCGGCGGCGAGAAGACCCGTCTGGCGCTGGCCACCCTGGTGGTCTCCTCCGCCAACGTGCTGCTGCTGGACGAGCCCACCAACAACCTCGACCCGGCCAGCCGCGAGGAGATCCTGGGCGCGCTGCGCGAGTTCTCCGGCGCGGTCGTGCTGGTCACCCACGACGAGGGCGCGGTCGAGGCGCTCGACCCGGAGCGGATCATCCTGCTGCCGGACGGCGTGGAGGACCTGTGGAACCCGTCCTACGCCGATCTGGTCTCGCTCGCCTGACCGGAAGTAGACGCCCCCTCCCCTTTTCGGACCAGAAAACCTAGTCCTTACGGCGTGTCCGGGAATGAAGCAGTCCCGGATTCCGTTTAAGGAGCTTCCGTCGGCCCGCCACTCGATCGTGGTCGGGCCGACGCTGCTGATCAGCTATTTTCCGGCACCCGGCGCAATTCGCCCGGGGGCGTGCACTCTGCGTGAGCGCCCTGGTGCGCTCGGATCACCACCGAAGGACGGCGCATTCCCGACATCGACCTTGTCGAATGGGTGGCCAGGACGCGGTGGATGGGTGATCATGGGAATCTGACCGAGCAACGCTACGAGGAGGCACGGGTGGCCGAGACTCTGAAAAAGGGCAGCCGGGTGACCGGTGCCGCGCGTGAGAAGCTCGCGGCCGATCTCAAGAAGAAGTACGACTCCGGGGCGAGCATTCGCGCTCTCGCGGAGGAGACCGGTCGCTCGTACGGCTTCGTGCACCGGATGCTGAGCGAATCCGGAGTGATCCTCCGGGGCCGCGGCGGTGCCACGCGGGGCAAGAACAAGGCGACTGCCGGGGCCGGTTCCTGACGGCCCGTCGGCTCATGGCTGGATGACGCGGCGGCAGGGCGCCGACCGGGGAGACGAGTGGCGATCGTCGCTAATTGTCCGACGATCGTGGGCTGATCGTGAGTCGACCAGCTGATTCGTCCACCCTCGGATCGAGTGGACCGGCCGCCGATCGTCATGCCCGCATTTCCTTTTCGACGAATTCCCCCGCACTCCCGGGCGGCTGGGTCTGCCGCTGCGCGCCCGGGTTTGTTACTCTCCGGTAGCCAAGTCCCTCGCCACCGGAGGTCTCCGCATGACCGCCCCCGCCACCGACCCGCAGACCCCGAGCGGGGAGCAGGACGGCGTCCGCCTGGAGATCGACGGCGACCTCGCCGTCGTCACCCTGTGTCAGCCCAAGCGGCGCAACGCCCAGTCGCCCGCCCTGTGGCGCGCCCTCGCCGCCGCCGGCCGTGATCTGCCCGGCACCGTCCGCGTCGTGCTGCTCCGCGCGGAGGGCGTCTCCTTCTCCGCCGGCCTCGACCGGGCCATGTTCACCCCCGAGGGCATCCCCGGCGAGCCCAGCTTCCTCCAGCTCGCGGCCGCCGAGGAGAAGGAGCTCGACGACACCATCGCCACCTACCAGGAGGCCTTCACCTGGTGGCGCCGGCCCGACCTGATCTCGATCGCGGCCGTCCAGGGGCACGCCGTCGGCGCCGGGTTCCAGCTCGCGCTCGGCTGCGACCTGCGGGTCGTCGCGGAGGACGTCCAGTTCTCCATGAAGGAGACGTCGCTCGGGCTCGTCCCCGACCTCGCCGGCACCAAGCCGCTCACCGAACTCGTGGGCTACGCGCGGGCGCTGGAGATCTGCGTGACCGGCCGCTGGGTGGGTGCGCAGGAGTCCGTCGCGATCGGCCTGGCCAACATCGCCGTCCCGGGCGCGGAGCTCGACGGCGCCGCGCGCGACCTGGCCGCCGCGCTGCTGGCCGCGCCGCGCAACGCCGCGATCGAGACGAAGGCCCTGCTGCAGGGGGCCTCGGGCCGGTCGTTCGACGAGCAGCGTTCCGCCGAACGGCTCGCACAGGCCCGTCGTCTGCGGGACCTGGCGGGCATCGGCGACTGACGTCCGTTCCCGCTCGGTGGGCCCGGTCCGGGGGGTGCTCCCCGGAGCCGGGCCTCCGTCGTTCCCGGGGGTTCCCGCGGGGTTGCCGGAGCGTCGCTCGGCGGGCGCGAAACGTGGCGAAATGCCAGAGTTGTGGGGATCTGCGATATAGCTGGAGCCGTACGACGGGAGACCCGCCCCATGCCTGACACTCCGACGCCCGCGAGCATGCACAAGAACCCCGCCAACGCCCCGGCCTCCGCTCCTTCCCACGCCTCTGCTCCTTCCCACGCCTCGGGCCCGTCCGGTTCCTCCGGCGCGCCCGGTTCGACCGGCGGGTCCGCCGCCGCCGCGCCCAAGCCGGTCGGCGAGCGCGGCCGGACGGCGCTGGCCGTCGGAGTGGTCGAGAAGATCGCCGGCATGGCGGCCCGCGAGGTCTCCGGCATCCACGCCCTCGGCTCCGGGCTCGCCCGGACGTTCGGCGCCATGCGGGACCGGGTGCCCGGCGGCAGGTCCAGCGTCGGACGCGGCATCAAGGCCGAGGTCGGCGAGAAGCAGACCGCGATCGACATCGCGCTGGTCGTCGAGTACGGCGTCGTCATCCCCGAACTCGCCCGCCAGGTGCGGGAGAACATCATCAACGCGGTCGAGCGGATGACCGGCCTTGAGGTCGTCGAGGTCAACATCGCGGTCAACGACGTGCACCTCCCGGACGAGCCGGAGTTCGAGGAGGAAGAGGAGCAGATGGTGCCGTCCGGGCAGCGGCCCAAGCTCAAGTGACGGCCCGGGCGCGCGGGATCCCGGGCGCAGGACGAGGGAGTAGCGGATGAACCTGGCCGTGGTCGGCCTTGTGGTGGGCATGGCGCTCGGCTTCGCCGGGTACTTCGGCGGGTTCGCGGCCTTCCTGCTGGTGGCGGCGCTGGGGCTGGTCGGCTTCGTGGCCGGGCGGCTGCTGGAGGGCGACATCGAACTCGGGGACCTGGGCGACCTGCTCCGCGGCCGCGACCGGCGCCGCTGATGGCGGGCCCGGCCGCCCCGGCGGCGACGCGCGGCCGGATCCGGATCTCCGACCGCGCGTACGCGCGCATCGCGGCCCGCGCGGCCACGGAGGCCCTGGCGGAGGCGTGGGCCGGACGGTCGGTCAGGGGTGCGCTGCCCGTGGTGTCGGTGTCCGTCCCCGGCAGCACCGTCCGGGTCCGGGTGGAGGTCGAGCTGCCGTTCCCCGCCGATCTGGCCGGGCTCGCCCGGGCCGTGCGGGACCGCGTCGGGACACGGGTCAAGGGGCTGACGGGGACGCGGGTGTCGGAGGTGGTCGTGGTCGTGGAGCGGCTGGTGACGGGAGGGCGGTCGTGACGGCGCCGGAGGAGGGGGAGGCGGGGGCGGGGGCGGGCGAGGGGAAGGTACGGCGGCCGCGGGCGGCGCGGACGCCCGAGGCGGTGCTGGTGGCGGCGGGCGTGCTGGTGATCGCGGGCGCGCTGCTCTATGACGTGGTGTCGGTGCGGACGGGGCACTCCGTCCGGCGGTGGCGGGCGGAGATCGCGGACGAGCTCGCGACCCGTCACCTCGACGACCTGTGGGTCCTGGTCGGGGCGGGGGCGGCCACCGGGCTGGGGGCGCTGCTGCTCTGGCTGGCGTTCGCGCCGGGGCTGCGCCGGTGGCTGGCGCTGCGTCCGCACGGGGGCACCAGCGCGGTGATCAACCGGTCCGGGATCGGGCACCTGCTGACCGACCGGGCGGCCGGGCTCCCGGACGTCGAGCGGGTCCGGATCCAGATCGGGCGGCGGAGGGTCCGGGTGCACCTGTACGGGCCGTCCGACCCGGCGTCGCTGCAGCGGCAGCTGCGGGACGAGCTCGCGCGGGTGACGCTGGCGCGGCCGTTGCGGCTGGACGTCCGGACGGTGCCGCGGGAGGGGGCCGGGGAGGCGGAGACGGAGGCGGCGGGGAGCGCGGGCGGCGTGGGCGGGGCGGCGGGATGAGCCGGGGGACCGTCAACCGGGTGCTGATCGGACTGGTCGGGGCGGCGCTCGTGGTGGCCGGGGTGCTGGTGCTGGCCGGCGGGCTCGACCTGTACGGGCGGCTCGGGGTGCACCCGCCCGACTGGTGGCCGCTGACCTCGCCCCACCAGCCCGTGGTGAGCGCGAGGTCGCGCACCCGGTGGGTGGCGGGCTCCTGGTGGTGGCCGACCGTCATCGGCGGGCTGTCGGCGCTGGTCCTGGCCATGGTGTGGTGGCTCGTGGCGCAGCTGCGGCGCACCGGGCTCTCCAGCATCGCGGTGCCGACGCCCGGGGTGGCCGGGCTCAGGATGCGGGTGAGCGCGCGGGCGCTGGAGGAGGCGCTGGAGTCGGGGGCCGTCGTGCTGCCCGAGGTCGAGCGCGTGGACGTGCGCCTGGTGCGCGCGCCCGGGCACCCGCGGCTGCGGGGGGCCGTCCGGCTCACCCCCGGCGGGGACCCGGCCGCGCTGGTGGAGCATTTCGAGACGGGACCGCGGGCCGACGCCCTCGGGAGCCTCGGGGTGCCGGAGCTGCCCGCCGACCTGCGGATCCGGGTGCTCCAGGAGGCCCCCGCCGGTCCGCGGCGCCGTCGGCGGCGGCAGCGGCGGAGGCCTCCGCGGGTGGAGTGACGGGCCGGGGGCTCAGAGGGTGCGCAGGGCTCCGCCGTCCACCGGGACCATCACGCCGGTCAGGTAGGACGCGGCGGGGGAGAGCAGGAACGCGGCGACCCGGCCGAACTCCTCCGGGGTGCCGTAGCGGCCGAGCGGGATGGCGGCGCTGTGGTGGGCGCGGGCGCCGTCCGGGTCACCGCCGAGGGCGTCGAGCTCGCGGACCCGGTCGGTGTCGATCCGGGCCGGGAGCAGGCCGACCACCCGGATGCCGCGCGGGCCGAGCTCGTCGGCGAGCGACTTGGCGGCCATCGCGAGGCCGGGGCGCAGGCCGTTGGAGATGCCGAGGCCCGCGATCGGCTGGCGGACGGACGCCGAGAGCACGAAGCCGATCACGCCGCCCTCGCCGAGGGTCGCGGCGGCGGTGCGGGCTATGCGCAGGGCGCCGAGGAAGACCGACTCGAAGGCGTCGCGCCAGGCCTCTTCCGGGGTCGTCCCGACCGGGCCGGCCTGGGGGCCGCCGACGCTGATCAGGACGCCGTCCAGGCGGCCGAAGGCGGCGCTCGCCTCGGCGACGAGCCGTTCGGCGGTCCGCGGGTCGGCGTTGTCGGCGGTCACGCCGTGGACGGTGCCGGGGAGACCGGCGAGTTCGGCGACGGCCGCGTCCACGGCCTCCTCGGTCCGGCCGGTCACCAGCACGTGGGCGCCGTCGGCGGCGAGTTCACGGGCGGTGGCGAAGCCGAGGCCGCGGGTGGCACCGGTGACGACGTACGCCTTGTCCTTCAGTCCGAGATCCATGGGGGACATCTTGCCGGGTCGGGGGCGTCCGGCGTGGCGCGGCCGACCTCAAGCGCGGCCGACCTCAAGCGCGGCCGACCTCAAGCGCGCCCGACCTCAAGCGCGCCCGACCTCGGGCGGGGACGGTCTCAGACGGGGACGGTCTCCGCGGCGGCCTCGGGTTCGGCCTGCTGCCTGGCGCGGTCCTTGGCCTCGCGGCGGATCAGGATCCACACGCCGACCGGGATCATCGAGGTGAACAGCCACCACTGGATCGCGTAGGCCATGTGCGGGCCGATGTCGGAGTGGTCGGGGTCGGGGATCAGCGCGGGCTGGGCGGCCGGGGCCGGGGTGGTGCCGGTGAGCTCCAGGTAGCCGCCGAGCAGGGGGACGCCGGTCTCCTTGGCCTGCTGCTCGGTGTTGATCAGGTTGAACTGGCGGTCGGGCAGGCCGGCCCGGTCCTTGACGAAACCGCCGCTGCCCTTGACCGTCTCGTCGGCGCGCATCCGGCCGGTGACGGTGACCTCGCCGTTCGGGGCCGCCGGGACGGGCGGGTACTCGGTGGCGGTGTCACCGGAGGCGACCCAGCCGCGGTTGACCAGGACGGTGCCCTTGCCGTCCGACAGCTTCAGCGGGGTCACGACGAAGTAGCCGATGGTCCCGTTGGAGTCGGTCCGCTTGCGGACCACGAACTCGTGCGCCGGGTCGTACTGGCCGGCGGCCGTCACCGCGCGCCAGGTGAGGTCCGAGGGGACCGCGAAGCCCGCGGTCGGCGACAGGCTGTCGAACGGCTCCGGCTGGGCGGTGAGCGCCTTGGCGATCAGCTCGTTGCGGGCCACCCGCGCCTCGTGACGGTGCAGCTGCCAGAAACCCAGCTTGATCGTCGTGGGGATCAGCAGCAGCGCGATCAGCAGGGTGATCAGCCATTGCCGGGTCAGCAGAAAACGGTACACATGGGAACCGTACGCCGACCTCACAGGCGCCTCACGCACCGGGGTGCGGGGCGACCTCGCGCAGCAGCTGGAGGAAGGCGTCCTCGCCGACGACCGGGGTGCCCACCTCGCGGGCCTTGCGCGCCTTGCCGCTCCAGCTGTTCGGCTCGTTGGTGACGAGGAGGCTGGTGAGCCGGCTCACCGAGCCGGCGATGTGCAGGCCGGCCTCGGCGGCGCGGTCCTCCAGCAGCTCGCGGTCGGTGGCGGTGTCGCCGGTGAACGCCACCCGCATGCCCTGGACCAGCGGCTTGCCGTCCTCCCAGCGCCCCGGGTTCGGGTACGGGCACGGCGGGCGCTTCTTGGCCTGGCGGTAGGCGGCGCCGGTCCAGCCGCTGCGGCCGGGGGCGGCGGGCTCGTCCTCGCCGAGGTCGGTGACCGCGACGCAGGTCTGCAGGGGCAGCGGGACGCCGCCCAGGCGCGCCAGGTGCAGGCTGGGGCGGAACGCCTCGGCGAGCACGCGGGCGTCGTCCAGGGCGTTGTGGGCCTGGCGCTGCTGGACGCCGAAGTGCGCGGCGAGCGAGGAGAGCTTGCCGTTGGGCAGCGGCAGGCGCAGGTCGCGGGAGAGGACCATGGTGCAGATCCGCTGGTCGACCGGGGCGCGGCGGCCGGCCCGGGAGAACTCGCGGGAGATCATGTTCCAGTCGAAGAGCGCGTTGTGGGCGACCAGGACGCGGTCCGCGAGGCGGGTGGCGAACTCGTCGGCGATCTCCGGGAAGGTCGGGGCGCCGGAGAGCAGCTGGGCGGTGAGGCCGTGGATCCAGACCGGGCCCGGGTCCCGCTCGGGGTTGACCAGGGTGTACCAGTGGTCGGTGATCTCGCCGTCCGGGTCCAGCTGGTAGACGCCCGCGGAGATGACGCGGTCCGAGCGGCCGAGGCCGGTGGTCTCGACGTCCACCACGGCGAAGCCCCCGTCGAGGGTGGCGGTGCGCTGGGCCGGGAGGTGCACGCCGTGCGTCTCGGGCTGGATCGGTTGCATGGTCCAACAGGATAAGCGCCGATCGGGTGGCGTCCGGCCGAAATGTTCAGGTGGGGCGGTCGGAATAGAGTGTTCCGCATAGGCGTCGTACATGCGGCCGACCCCGTAGACAAGGACGAAAATCCATGCGCGCCACCGTCATTCACGGCCCCAACGACATCCGGATCGAAGAGGTCCCCGACCCGGTGGTCCGCCAGCCGACGGACGCCGTGGTCCGGGTCCTGAACGCCTGCATCTGCGGCAGCGACCTCTGGGCCTACCGCGGGGTCGCGCAGCGCGTGGCCGGGCAGCGGATCGGCCACGAGTTCCTGGGCGTCGTCGAGGAGGCCGGCGCCGAGGTGCGCGGCTTCGCGAAGGGCGACCTCGTCGTGGCGCCGTTCGTCTGGTCGGACGGCACCTGTGAGTTCTGTCTCGAAGGCCTCCAGACCTCCTGCCCGCACGGCGGCTTCTGGGGCCAGGTGGGCTCGGACGGCGGCCAGGGCGAGGCGGTCCGGGTGCCGTTCGCAGACGGGACGCTGGTCGGGCTGCCGAAGGAGGCGGCCGGCGACGAGAAGCTGCTGCCCGGCCTGCTCGCACTGTCGGACGTGATGTCCACCGGACACCACGCGGCCGTCTCGGCGCGGGTGCGTCCGGGCGCGACGGTCGCCGTGGTCGGCGACGGCGCGGTGGGCCTGTGCGGAGTGCTGGCGGCGCACCGGCTCGGTGCGGGCCGGATCATCGCGCTCGGCCGGCACCCCGCCCGCACGGACCTCGCCCGGCGCTTCGGCGCGACGGACGTGGTGGCCGAGCGCGGCGACGCGGCCGTGGAAGCCGTGAAGGAGCTGACCGGCGGACTGGGCGCGCACGCGGTGCTGGAGGCCGTCGGCACCGAGGAGTCGATGCGCACGGCCGTCTCGATCACCCGCGACGGCGGCGCGGTGGGCTACGTCGGGGTGCCGCACGGCGGGAGCGCCGGCGTCGATATCGGCCAGATGTTCGGTCGCAACGTTTCGCTGAACGGCGGGGTGGCGCCGGCCCGCGCCTACATCCCCGAGCTGCTGCCCGACGTCCTCTCGGGCGCCATCGAGCCGGGCCTGGTGTTCGACCGGACGGTCGGACTGGCGGAGGTCCCGGACGGTTACCGGGCGATGGACGACCGCTCGGCCCTGAAGGTCCGGATCGCCTTCTGACGGTCCCGCTCGAACCCGAGAGATCGTCACGAGGGGTGCCACCGTTGGACGGTGGCGCCCCTCAGTCGTGGGGCGAGGCGGTCCCGAAGTGACGCCAGTGGTGGTTTTCGGCCAATTGGATAGTGCGAGGGGGTGAACAGGCGGCCGATCGCAGTCAACCCCTTCCGGGGCGGGCACGACGCTCCTAGCATTGCGCGGCGCGCATACGGATTGTGACGCCCCTCACGTCCGACCGTCCGCCTTGTGCGACCGCTACGCCGAAGGAGTGAGGAGTACAGCGTGGAATCGCCGCCGATCACCACTGCCCCTACGGATGTCCAACTCATCGACGAGAGCCAGGAGTTCCGGGCCCTGCGGAGTTCCTTCCGGAACTTCGCCTTCCCGGTCACCATCGGCTTCGTGCTGTGGTACCTGCTCTACATCCTGCTCTCCAGCTACGCGCCCGGTCTGATGGGCACCAAGGTCGTCGGGCACATCAACGTCGCACTGGTGCTGGGGCTGCTGCAGTTCGTCACCACCTTCGCCATCGCGGCGTGGTACGCCCGGTACGCGGACCGGCGGATCGACCCGCCCGCCGCCGCGATCCGCGAGGCCCACGGCGCCGTCGTCCATGCTCCCCGGGAGTCCGCCGAATGATCCTGCTCGCCAGCTCCGCCACCGAGCACCGCGGACTCACGATGACCCTGTTCGGGTTCTTCGTGCTGCTCACGCTCGGCATCACCGTCTGGGCCGGCCGGCAGACCAAGGACGCCGCCGACTTCTACGCCGGCGGCCGGGGCTTCACCGGCTTCCAGAACGGCCTGGCCATCTCCGGCGACTACATGTCCGCCGCGTCCTTCCTCGGCATCGCCGGCGCCATCGCCCTCTCCGGGTACGACGGCTTCCTGTACTCGATCGGGTTCCTGGTGGCCTGGCTGGTCGCCCTGCTCCTGATCGCCGAGCCGCTGCGCAACGCCGGCCGCTACACCATGGCGGACGTGCTCGCGTTCCGGATGAAGCAGCGCCCGGTGCGCACCGCCGCGGGCGTCTCCACGATCATCGTGTCGATCTTCTACCTGCTCGCCCAGATGGTCGGCGCCGGGACGCTGGTCGCCCTGCTGCTCGGCGTCAGCGGGGAGGGCGCCAAGCGCTGGACCATCGTCGCGGTCGGCGCGCTGATGGTCGTCTACGTGGTGATAGGGGGCATGAAGGGCACCACCTGGGTGCAGATCGTCAAGGCCGTGCTGCTGATCGCCGGCACCGCGCTGATGACCGTCCTGGTCCTCGCCAAGTACCACTTCAACCCGTCCGAGCTGCTCGGCGCCGCCGCCAGCGCGAGCGGCAAGGGCGCGGCCTTCCTCGAACCCGGGCTGAAGTACGGCGTCAGCGGCACCACCAAGCTCGACTTCATCAGCCTCGGGATCGCGCTGGTGCTCGGCACCGCCGGCCTGCCGCACATCCTCGTCCGCTTCTACACCGTGCCCACCGCCAAGGCGGCGCGGAAGTCGGTGCTCTGGGCGATCGGCATCATCGGCGTCTTCTACCTGATGACGCTGGCGCTCGGCTTCGGCGCGGCGGCGCTCGTCGGGCCCAAGGCGATCAAGGCGGCCAACGCGGCGGGCAACACCGCGGCGCCGCAGCTGGCCGAGTCGCTCGGCGGCGGCGCGGGCTCCACCGGGGGCGCGATCCTGCTCGCGGTGATCTCCGCGGTCGCCTTCGCCACCATCCTCGCCGTCGTCGCCGGCCTCACCCTGGCCTCCTCGGCCTCCTTCGCGCACGACCTCTACGCCAACGTGATCCGGCGCGGCCGGGCCACCGAGAAGGAGGAGGTGCTCTCGGCGAAGTGGGCCGCCGTCGCGATCGGCGCGGTGGCCATCGTGCTCAGCCTCTTCGCCGGCAAGCTCAACACCGCGGCCCTGGTCGCCCTGGCCTTCGCGGTGGCCGCCTCGGCGAACCTGCCGACGCTGCTCTACTCGCTGTTCTGGAAGCGCTTCACCACGGCCGGCGCCGTCGCCTCCGTCTACGCGGGCCTGATCAGCTCGGTGCTGCTGGTGATCTTCTCGCCGGTGGTCTCCGGCGCGAAGACCTCGCTCTTCCCGGACTCGGACTTCCACTGGTTCCCGCTGGAGAACCCCGGCCTGGTCTCCATCCCGATCGGCTTCCTGGCCGGCTGGATCGGCACCCTGCTGTCCAAGGAAAGCCCCGACCCGGCGAAGTACGCTGAACTGGAGGTCCGCTCGCTGACCGGACTGGGCGCCCACTGATCACCGCGCGATGACTATGCTGGCCCGGCCCCGCCGCGACGGTGGGCCGGGCCGGCCGCATTACTGGTGAAGGGACCGCCGTGCTACTCGACACGTTCGGACGACAGGCCGTCGACCTGCGCGTCTCCCTCACCGACCGGTGCAACCTGCGCTGCACGTACTGCATGCCCGAGGAGGGGCTGCAGTGGCTCGGCAAGCCCGACCTGCTCACCGACGAGGAGATCGTCCGGCTGGTCACGATCGCGGTGCGCGACCTCGGCGTGCGGGAGGTGCGCTTCACCGGCGGCGAGCCGCTGCTGCGCCCCGGGCTCGTCGCGATCGTCGCCGCGTGCGGCGAACTGGAGCCGCGCCCGGAGATCTCGCTCACGACCAACGGGATCGGCCTGGCCCGCACCGCGACGGCGCTGCGCGAGGCCGGGCTCGACCGCGTCAACGTCTCCCTGGACACCCTCGACCCCGAGGTGTTCTTCACGCTCACCCGCCGCAAGCGCCACCAGGACGTCCTGGACGGGCTGGCCGCCGCCGAGGCCGCCGGGCTGACCCCGGTGAAGCTGAACGCGGTGCTGATGCGCGGGGTCAACGACCACGAGGCGCCCGACCTGCTCGCCTGGTGCCTGGAGCGCGGCTACGAGCTGCGGTTCATCGAGCAGATGCCGCTGGACGCCCAGCACGGCTGGGACCGCACGTCGATGATCACCGCCGAGGAGATCCTCGACCGGCTCGCCGCGCGCTTCGCGCTCGCCCCGGAGCCCTCCGCGCGCCGGGGCGCCGCGCCGGCCGAACGCTGGCTGGTCGACGGCGGCCCGGCCCGGGTCGGCGTGATCGCCTCCGTCACGCGCCCCTTCTGCCGCGCCTGCGACCGCACCCGGCTCACCGCCGACGGCCAGGTGCGCAACTGCCTCTTCGCGACCGGGGAGACGGACCTGCGCACCGCCCTGCGCACGGGCGCCGACGACGCCGAGATCGGCGCCCTGTGGCGGGCGGCGATGTGGGGGAAGAAGGCGGGCGCGGGGATCGACGACCCGGAGTTCCACCAGCCCGACCGGCCGATGTCGGCGATCGGGGGCTAGGGTCTGTTTTGGAAGGTCATCGGACTTGATGCCAGGCTCATCGGATGGGGCGTGGGGATCTGTCGGATGGCCAGTGGGCTGTGCTGGAGCC